>NZ_JBEOPP010000080.1:0-16689 GCF_040310185.1 Shewanella sp. T24-MNA-CIBAN-0130
GCTGACACGCTCGGTGATACAATTAATGATAACTTTCAGAAATTAAAACCTGCAGTTTGAATTCACTTGAGTATAGACAACCTTTTTTGATTAAAAAAGATACTAGTTTAGTTGTTCCTTAATAAACATGTCTGTTTTGTGAACAGATCCCAGAGCCCTATAACAGGTTATTAATTCTGGTTACTTTTTGACAACAACCAACCGAGATAATATTTTTATGGCGACATTAAATAGACAATTTACCCATGTGGTTGTTGAACAAACCGGCGAACCCAGTGTGATGACCATGACTCAGTCAACGCTTGCGATGCCAACCGCGGGCCAAGTGACGATTAAAGTGTATGCTGCTGGCGTTAATGGCCCAGATATCAAACAGCGCGCTGGTGCTTACCCACCTCCAGCAGATGCCAGCCCTATTCTTGGTTTAGAAGTGGCGGGTGAAATTGTTGCTGTAGCCGACGATGTCACTCAGTGGCGAGTAGGCGATAAAGTGTGTGCATTAGTGCCCGGTGGCGGCTATGGCGAGTTAGTCAATACTTACGCAGCTCATTGCTTACCTATTCCCACCGGTTACAGTTACGTACAAGCTGCTGCTCTGCCAGAAACCTTTTTTACTGTTTGGGGTAACTTATTTATTCGCGGCGGGCTTAAAGCAGGTGAAACCGTGCTTATTCATGGTGGTTCTGGCGGAATTGGTACTACTGCGATTCAAATGGCGAGTTGTCTAGGCGCGACCGTTTTTGCTACCTCGGGCAGTGCAGAAAAATGCCAATATTGTCTTGAGCAAGGCGCCAGTGTGGCGATTAATTATAACCAGCAGCATTTTGTTGAACCCATCTTAGAGGCGACGGGTGGCCAAGGGGTTAATGTGATTATGGACATTGCCGGTGGCGACTTTATTAATGAGAACTTAAAAGCCATCGCAGTAGACGGGCGCATGGTATCGGTATCAATGGAGCGTGGTGCACAGGCCAACGTGGATATTTTCCGCATTATGGCGAAGCGGGTAGTGTGGACAGGTTCAACCCTTCGACCACAAAGTGTGGCTAATAAAGCCCAAATTGCACAAGGCTTGGCTCAATATGTATGGCCATTATTGAATAACGGTGAAATGAGTATCCCTGTCGACAGCGTATTTGCTTTTTCACAGGTGGTTGAGGCGCACCAGCGAATGGAGTCTGGGCAACATAAAGGCAAAATAGTGTTAGCTCTGCAAGCGCAAGCTGGTTAAGTCATGCACAGAGTAGCGATTGGGTCTTAATCAGCGATATATTTTGATAAAAAACTTGAAGCTTGGTTTTTTTAAGCTAAAGTCGTGATGACATAGTGATTGGCCTGAAAGTGGTTAATCACTTTTTTGGGACGTTTATTTGGTGAGAAAAATGACAGTAAAGTGTAAAAAACTGACTACAACCGACATTTTTATGCGATTACGCGAAAATTCATCGTTTTAGGCATTGATTATCAGAAATATTCTGGTTAAATACCCACACAAATACAGAACAGATAATCGTGGCGCAGTATGAAGATGTTATCTTCAATAATCCTGCATCATTTTTAGAATATGTGTTGATTAAGGGCGTTAGCATATATGTATAACACGGCAAAAAAACAAGTTTGGTTTGGTGAATTAAGAACATCGAAAGGTAACACTATCGTCGTTCATGATAACCAATTGCCAGAAGCGTCTCCAGGACGCATCTACTTATACAATACAATTCGAAACACAATTGTTGAGTATGTAGAAGACATCGTTAAAGTTAATTTATATGACTTGGATGATGAACAAACAAAAGTCGCTATCGCTGAGTTAAATGAAGCTTGGAAAGCGGAGCGTGCTGAGTTTATGTTAAAACATCAATCACGTATCGATTTGTCAAAAGTACCTGATACTGCGCCTTCTCGTAAGGCTAAACCTGTACCAGAGCCAGATGAAATTGTTGACACAGATGATGACATCCCAGAATTAGATGACGATGATGATGACGATAGCTTTGATGAAATGGGGGATAGCGTAGACGATTAAACAAGCAGATAACTTTAAGTCTCCGACTCAAGATGTTTCTGTGGTTAATCTTATCATCCTATTTTTTATTTGTTATAGATGACTAACGGCATAAAGAATAATCTATTCTTTATGCCGTTTATTCTTTGTCGAAACTGTCGACAATTATCGCCCCCATGGATGCGGGCATCGCAATCAAAATAATCCGTTTTAATGCTAAAATGGGATCGTCCCATAAGGGCAATTTATTTAATGCCAATAGCACAATACCCACCACTAATAACGTCAATATATACGCCGCTATCACCCGCAAAAAAAAGGCTCCTCTGCGCTTAACAATATTTGCCTGAAATACACTTTGGTAAGCAAACAGAGTAATAAATGCTAGCGATAACACCACCACCAGAACCAAATTTAATGTCGGTAAGCTTGCCGATAAGCGCCATGCTTCTTCAGAAAATGCTATCGGCACCGACAAGGCAAAAGCGCCCACGGCAATTTGGCCAATATCTTCGGCGTTAAATGTCGTCTTTCCCGGCGGATTACTCGGCATCGAACTGGTATCGAGTTATGTGGTGATACACTTGGCCAGGTGTTATCCACACATCGCCAGGTAAGTCGGGTTGATTAGGTGAATCAGGTAGCATTTGCGGTTCAATACACACAGCTTGATGGTCGTTCAATATTCGCTGTTTTTTGCCAATAGTGCCTTGTAAAAAGTTAGCGCCATACACTTGTACCCCAGGTTGATTGGTATAAACCGTCATGCTACGACCGCTATTGGGACTGGCTAAACAGCCAAAACGTTGCAAGTCTGCCCCTGGGTTATCTAACACATAGCAATGATCAAACCCCTTGGTAGCGGCTAATGCAGCGCGCTCCGTTTGTACCGACATTGGCGTAGGTACAGCCATGTCTAAGTCGCTGCCCGCAGTCGCTTGCATTGACGTTGGTATGCCAACATCGTTCATGGTGAGGTAGGTTTTCGCATCCACTTGCAAGGTATGTTGTTGGTTGGTGTCGCTGCGATTGCCGTCTAAATTAAAGTAGCTGTGTTGGGTTAAACTGATTGGACAGGCTTTATCGGTGCTGGCGAGCATTTCAACGTACAAGTTGTTAGCCACCAAACGGTAATCGATTTGCACAGTACAATTGCCCGGAAATCCCATGTCGCCGTCTGGGCTTTTTAAGGTTAAGCGCATGCCATCACTTAATGCCCCAAGCTGCCACAACTTGCGATTGAAGCCCTCAATGCCGCCATGTAAACAATTACTCGCTTGGTTAACGCTAAGATGATACTCGTTACCATTATATTGCGTTTTGCCATTGGCAATACGATTGCTATAACGTCCTGCAATGGCGCCTAAATGGGCTTGTTGGACTAAATAGTCTTCGACACTGTCGCAACCTAGGACAATATTCTTACGCTCACCACTGCGATCTGGGGTCCATAATGATCGAATAATGCCACCTAAACTTAAGACTTCAAGTGCGATGATGCCATTATCAATTATAACTCGTTCAATCTCACCACCACGGGGATCTTGCCAAGGTTCCAGCACACTAAAACGTACCATTTATGCCTCTCTGATCTAGATACATTACCGATTAACCGATGCGTCCTGCACCGCCACTGGCGGAACATAAGTGTATAGTTGCTTCGATGCCGGTTTGCTTAAAGTATTGGTTTTCAACCATATTAATCACCTTATCGGTGAGGTCGTGATTGACCAAGGCTAATACACAACCATCGCTCATACGCACACCGCCTTGCTCACCGATAAGTGTTGCAATCATAGTGACTAAGGTGTCTATCTCGACAGTGATAATATCAAAATCATCACGCATTGATGCTTGAGACTGAGCCATTAACTGACTAAAACGAGGGATGTTATTCTGTTGCAAGGCTCTGGCGGCATTACTGGTGCGTTGGTTTTCAGTGATGATATGGCGCGCTCGTCGAAACTGCTCATTACTTAGCACATCTTTATTTTGGGTCAGTTGGCTTAGTGATAAATCTCGCAGTGAGTCGAGGCCAAGCAACGCGGTGATCTGGTTGCATTCTTGTTTGCGTTGTTCAAATTGCTGGGTAAACCCATGGCGGTCTTGTTTTAAATCAATCACGATCAAGCTTAACTCTTCTGGCAATAAAACCGCTTCGCTTTCTAATTCTAAACAATCAATTAATAAGGCGTGATCGGGTTGTGCCATCGCGCTGATAATTTGGTCCATCATGCCGCAATTTAACTGCATAAATTGGCTTTGGCCGCGCTGAGCCAATTGGGCAATAGCTAAAGGTGACAAGTGTAATTGGCTGGCATAACTGATGGCCGTACCGAAAGCGATTTCAAGTGCTGCCGACGACGATAAACCTGCTCCGAGTGGCACGTCACCCACTATGGCTAAGTCTAAGCCATTTGCGCGTAAACCCGATTGGTTCATGGCTGCTGTCACGCCTTTGAGGTAATGACACCAATCATCACCTGCCGCAACTGCACCTTCTTCACCAAAGTGCCATTGTTTGATTTGTCCTGGAAAAGCTGTGGTCACGGCGCGAAATAAATTATCATCGCGATGTTTTACTGCAATCACAGTGTGAAAGTTAATTGCTGCAGGTAGTACGAGTCCTTCGTTATAGTCGGTATGCTCGCCCATAATATTCACTCGCCCAGGGGCTTGGTATAAGTCGTCAGGCTTGGTACCAAATGTTTGAACAAATAATTTAGTCGCGCGTTGAGCAGGGTTTGACATACTTCAAAAAATCCAACAAAAGGGTGACAAAAAAAGTCTTATTAATGAGTTATAGCATGACTTTACTGTGTATGTAACGGAGATTTTTAATCCGCAGCAATACGCGGCAATAAACAAAAACGCCTAGAAAGTTATCTAGGCGTCGGTAAGTTAACCTCAACTCGGTATAAGAAATGGGATAATTCGATAAAAACCGGTTTATTATCCCGAGCTGAGGCGACTGTTCGTTTTATTATCACGACTCGGAAGAGACTTCATCGGTCACTGCCCGTGTTGGCTGAAGACTATTCTTCGTCAATGAGTCTGGGGTGATTTCTGGCGGAGAGTCGAGTAACTCTTTGATCACATGATCAACAAAACCGGCACCCGCCGCTTCATACAAGTTATATACAGTGTGCACACCTGAATCTTTCAACGATTCAGCATCTTCAGCGTACTGTACAATGGCACTGATTTTTCCTTGGTAGTTTAATTTTTGCAGTTGTTGTACCGCAAATAAATTACCTACGTGATTAGGCATCGCCAACAAGACTAATTCTAAATCTGGCGCCCGCTCGAGCTTCTCCCAAAAATCAGTATCGCCAGCGTCACCTTGGACGACATTACGGTTTTGGCTACGATGAAAATCAACCAATTCTTGTTTATGCTCAATCCCTAAAATTTCGCCGGTATATTTTGAATGCAGTTCATCATAAGCACCGCAACCAATTCGTCCCATACCTAAGATTAAGAAGCGCGGATTACCGATGCGGATTTGACGATCTTCAGGGTGTAATGGGTGACGTTCTAGCTTCATCAGCTTGGCTTGATAGCGCAAGTAAATTTTTGCGACGCTGCTATTCAAGGGCGCTGCAAATAAGAAACTGATGCTTAACGCGACCGCGATAATGATCAGCCATTCTGGCGGTAACCAGCCTTTATGCGCCGCAACAGCGGCGACAATTAACCCAAATTCACTGTAGTTACCTAAGTTAAATGAGGCTAATAATGAGGTGCGCGAGCGCAGTTTAAAGCGGGTGAGCAAGTAGATAAACATCAAAATCTTAACCGGGATCAACAGCACTAAAATACTGGCTAAGCCGATATCAGCTAATGTTGGTAATCCGTTTAAGCCAATGGTTAAGAAAAAGGCGATTAAAAATATTTCTTTAAAGTAATAAATCGATTTGGCTAATTCCGATGATTTAGCATGCCCTGCTAATAAAATACCCACAATAAGCGCGCCTAAATCAGGTTTTAGCCCCACGGCTTCAAATAACCATGCACCCACCACTAATGCCATCACCAGGCCAAACAATACCAGCATTTCACCGTGGCCGACGCGATCAAACACTTTATAAATAAGCGGCCTTGCTAACGGCAACAAGAGTAAAGCAAAAGCCCAAACAGACGGAATATCACCTTTAGAAATGGTTAAAAATATCACGGCGAAGATGTCTTCCATAATCAAGATACCAATCGCCACGCGGCCATAAAGCGACTGCATATCACCGCTATCTTCAAGCACTTTTACGGCAAACACGGTACTGGAAAAACTTAATGCAAACGAAATCAACATCAGTTGATTAAAGCTAAATCCGTCCAGCTGCTCGATGCCTAAAAAGCCCAATAACTTGAGCATGGGCACAAAAAATAAGAGCGAACCAATTAAATGTAAGCTTGAGCCTGCCCATACTTCGGCTTTAAAAAGGCTCTTAAGATCAAGTTTAAGGCCAATGGAAAATAGCAGTAAGGTGACACCTAAGTCAGCCAATTGCTGCAAAATAGGTAAGCTAGTGTCTTTAATGCCTAAGGTGAACAATACAAAACCAGCAGCAAGATAACCAATGAGTGGTGGTAAACCTACTCGGCTGACAAGCATGCCGCACAATAGGGTTATGATCAGGATTGCGGGTTCCATAAAGCGCCTTAAATAAACAATAAAAACGTATTGTATAAGAAAAAGGTTAACTTTCGATGACTTTCGTTGCTTAAATGCAAAAACAGCATCTTTAGTGACTAAAGATACTGTTTTACATTGTTTTTTACGGAATGATTTTACGAACTCGTTTTACGCTATAAGATCACTGATTGAGTGAATTTCATTAACGTACTTAATTTAGCGCATTAACTTATGCGCTAAATGAGTCGGTTAATTTACTTTGCTAACAGTAAATCTAAGTGAGCGGCAAAGTCTTTCGGGCCCATAAAGCCGGTAACGCGTAAGTCTTTACGTTGTTCGCCATCGCTATTAAACATTAACAAGGTGGGTAAACCTAATACGCCATAATGTTCTAAAAGAGTAATATCAATATCATCGCTGGCGGTCACGTCGGCTTGCAATAACACCATTTGACTCATGCGCGCTGCAACCTCGGCATTTTTAAAGGTAATGGCTTCAAATTCTTTACAGGCCACACACCAGTCGGCATATAAATCTAACATCACTGTTTTACCGCTAATACTGGCTTTATCCAATTCAAGTTCTAAGTCTTCCAGCGACTTAATATGGATAAAGTGATTGGCTTCGGTGTTGGCTTTGCCATCTATACCGGTTTGGGTCATATTTGAGGATTGATGACCAAAGCTGGTCATTAATGCTTGGAAGCCATAGGAGAAACTTGCCATCAAAGCCAGCAATAACAACACCCCACGAGTGCTTTGTTTCCAGTTAAATGCTGACAACCTGTTTTGATGCATTAAGTAAGCGATTAAGCTTATTGCCCATACTGACCAAAGTAAATCGGACACTAAACCAGGCCAAATACGGCCAATCATCACAATCGATACTGAAATCAGTAAGAAGCCAAAGACGGTTTTAATGATGTCCATCCAAGCCCCTGCGCGCGGTAAGATTTTACCACCCGAAGTGCCAATAATTAATAACGGTACTCCCATCCCCATGCTCAATACATACAGGGCTAAAAAGCCTTGCAGTAAGTCGCCAGACTGCGCCACGTAAATGAGCACCCCAGATAATGGCGCTGTGGTACAAGGCGAAGCGACTAAACCAGAAATCACTCCCATCATAAACACACCAATGAGGTTGCCACCTTTTTGGTTGTTCGACATCGAGTTCATTTTTTGTTGCCATTTTGATGGCAGTTTTAAATCGTACATGCCAAACATCGACAAGCTCAGCAATACAAACATCACCGCTAAGAAAATCAAAATGGCCGGGTGTTGTAAGGCCGCTTGAAACTTAAGTCCGGCAGAGGCCACCACTAACCCGAGTAAGGAATAGGTAATCGCCATCCCTTGCACATAGGCCATTGATAGGGTGAAGGCTTTGGCTGTAGACAGCTTCTTGCCTTGACCAACAATAATGCCAGACAAAATAGGGTACATTGGGAATACACAAGGCGTTAATGCTAAGCCTATTCCCAAACCAAAGAAAATCACTAAGGTCCATAATAGACTGTCGTTTTGTAGTCTTTGGTTTAAGGTGTCTTGTTGGGTAATCGGTGCGGCTGGGGCATCGGTCGCCGTTGATGATTGTGCTTCATCAGGTGCGCCAATCACTTTTTTGCTGGTTAACTTGCCATCATTAGCCTCAATAGCGGATAAGGTAACATCGTGTTTGGTGGGTGGATAACACAAGGTCCCTTCAGCACAACCCATAAAGGTGACATGAAATACCGCATCGGCTTGCGCTTCTTTAAAAGCAATCGGGATTTCAACAAACGAGTAAAACACCTCTTGGTCGCCAAAGTATTCGTCATGATGGTTTTTGCCATGGGGTAATGCAATATCACCAATCACCGCACCGTCGACGGAAAACTGTAGCTTGTCGCGGTATAAATAATAGCCTTCGGCGATCACAAAATTGATTTTGAGTTGATTACCTTGTTGTTGGTAATCAAACACAAAAGCATCGTTCACCTTCATTAATTCTGGTTCACTGCTTAAAAAACTGAATTTACTACTCAAGACATCAGCACTGTGTGCTGCTGGCGCGAGTATGATTGATGACATCATTAACAATGATGTGAGGCATATTGCGACGATTTTTTTCATGATGGTGAGTTGTCTTTTATCCATTGTAAATAAGGGCCAAAACCAACGATAATCGGAGTGGCAATGAATTCTGGTACTTCATAAGGATGCATTTGGATCACGAGTTGTTCAATTGCATGATAATCAGTTGCCATGCATTTTATCTGCATCGGCACTTCATTTGACTGACAAATGTTATTGTCCCAGTGATATATTGACTCAACGGCTTGGCCTATTTGTACACAAGCCGCTAATTGGGCCGCTACTAATGCAGTCGCAATACGTGAAGCGATTTCAACATCGGGACAAGTGGTTAAAATAAGTAGCTGTTCGGGTTTATACATAAGTTGTCTTAAAGTTTACTTAAGTTAATGCTGTTATCATGCTAAAAGTCATCACAGTACGCTTTTTTAAACGCATTTTCATTAAACTGAGGTGATATTCGTGACCTGTCTTGAAATCAGACCTGCTCACCCCCATTTAAGTTTCATCGGCAACAGTTATTTTATCGGTCGCCACTCTATCAAAAAGCGATCATTAGAGGCCAATATGTTTTTTATTTTATTGTTAATATTTGTTTTAATACCGGTTATAGAGCTCAATGTGATCATTGAAGTTGCCAGTTCGATTGGCTCGTGGCCCACGGTTGGTTTAGTGCTCTTTACTGCCGTAGTCGGGGTGTCGTTGGTGCGTAGCCAAGGTTTAAGCACCCTAATGTCAGTGCAACAAAAGTTAGCTCGAGGCGAAGCGCCTGGGCAGGAAATTGTCGAAGGCATGATGCTAGCTGCCGCAGGGGTATTATTACTGATCCCCGGTTTTGTGACCGATTTTATCGGTTTAATTTTATTAACACCGTTAACCCGTGCACCCATTGCGGCATTTTTTTACAAGCGCATGCAATTACGCGTAGTGGCTAATGGTGGTTTTAAACCAGGTTTTGGCGGTGGACAAAGTCCTTTTGGGCCATCAGGTCCATTTTCGGGGCAAAAACCATCTGATCAACCCGGCAACACCTTCGACGGTGATTTTGAACATAGAAATGAGCAACCTCGTAGCCATCAAATTGAGCATGACGCTGTTGATGACAACCTTAATGAAGACAAGCATCAAAACAGTCATAAAGATAACCATGACGACAAGCGTGACGACATTATTGATGTTGAGCCCGTTAACCCTAAAGATGACAACAAACCGACGTAGTGTTACCCAGCAATTCAATGTCCATTGAGTCTTACGTTGAGGTCATTAGGTTTAGATCATTATTGTTAAAATAGTCGCTTTGGGGTTCAATTTTTAGAGCGTGTTCGATTGGGTGTGGCGTTTACGCCCTAATGAAAGAAACAGCGAAACAGCCGAGAGATGTATTATTCGGCTGTTTTTGTGTCTGTTTGTAGCTGAAGTTGTTTATCCTGCTGAGCACCAAACCAAAATGCACTAATGATACTCAAGCCCCAATTGGCCAAAAATACCCAGGTTAACGCCGACATGCTTGAGCTGCCGGTGTCGAGTGCGACCTCTGATACTGCAGCATAAATTGAGGCTAAATCGTTGCCGATATTGCCCGCTAAAATTTGCTCTGCAATGACTTGTGCTCGACTGATCATCTGGTCCATAAGCACCATAATGCAGACCACACTGACACTGATAAACCCCCAGCCCTGTAATTTTTTACCTAACCAGAGTTGACCACTGCCAGGGCAAATAATGCCAGAGAGCATGGTGGCATAAATGGATTTTTTCATCATAGCTTAATTGTATTTTCGATTAATATACTGCTATTAATCCTCTGACAGCGATTAAAAAGCAAGTTTGGTCGGCATCATTAACACAGTTTAATATTCGCCAAGGTGAGTTGCTGAGTCTTTTGCATCAACTTGTTTGTCGGCTGCGCCAGTGTCAGTTGGCTCGGATTTGTCAGGACAAGGTACAGCATGCTTAATGTTGTCTGGTTCGCTAATTTTAGTCGCCAAATAATAACAAGCTAAGCCCATAAGCGTATTGGTAATGGGCAGTGCCAGTAAAATACCTTTTACCCCACCAACATAAGATCCTAAAACCGCTAGCGGTAACATTAATAACATTAACCGGCACAAGTTAATCACCAGTGAACTCAACGGCCTATGGTAAGCGTTTAAGCTAGTGGCAAAAATAATCACAATACCCAGAGGCCCATAAGCGACAGGTAACACTAGGATATAAAAACTCAGCCACTCGATAACAAGCGGGTCGTGAGTAAACAATCCAGCAATAAAATCGGCATTAAAATACAGTGGAATATACAGCAATGTTTGAAATACAAACACGAATTGCAACGACATCAATAAGGCTTTTTTAGCGCGTTCAGGCTGGCCAGCACCTAAATTTTGCGCAATAAAGGGCATTAAACTCGATGACAGCGCCATCACCACAATTAGCGACACCGACTCAAGGCGAATACCTGCGCCAAACGCTGCAACGCCGGTATTATCAATCCGGGCTAACATCGCCATGATAATGCCGTTAGTAATAGGGTTAATCACATTCATTAATGCCGCTGGGCGAGCAATATGAGCTAATACCTTCCAATGCAAAATTAATCGACCAACATCAAAGCGAGCAAACTTGACCAGTTTACGCTTAACAATAATCAGGTAGCCCGACAACGACATTGCCATCACCCAGGAAAGCGTTGTCGCAATGGCTGCGCCTTGTATTTCTAATCGAGGAAAAGGGCCAATGCCAAAGATAAGTAGCGGGTCGAGTACTAAGTTTACAATGGCGGCGAGCATCATAATTTTAGCCGGTGAGCGGGTATCACCCGTGGCACGTAATCCCTGATTACCCACCATCACTAACACTAATGCAGGGGCACCTAAATACCAGTACCACATGTAGTCATGTATTAATGGCAAACTGGCACTATTGGCACCCAGTAAACTAAAAGTAGGTTCAATCAAGACACAACCGAGTATCGATAACCCCCAAATAATAACTAAGGTCATGCACAAGGTGTCATATAAAAACACTCTAGACTCGGGCGCATGCCCAGAACCAATCAAGCGCCCCAGATTGGTCGACACGCCAGCACCAATGCCGATACCGATACTCGAAATGACCAAGGTTACCGGGAAGGTAAAACTCACCGCCGCCAGTGCTTCAGTGCCCAACTTACTGATAAAAAAGATGTCTACCAGACTGCCACCGAGAATGGTCATAATGCCAATCAGGTTAGGCAAGGTCATGTTAAGCAGAACACGACCAATTGGGGCTGTGAGCAACCCATGTCTGTCTTTCATCTATTCTCGATCTTAATATTTCAAAGGAACAGAATTCTATCAGGATTAGTGCAGCATTAATAAATCAGACTTAAAAAAGTAGAGTTTTTTTTTTAAGTCCCCTTGGATCTGTGATCAATCACCCCCATATCACATGCATTAAGGGGGAAACCCTTATTTGTTAGTCAATAGCCTCGTTTTCTGGGCATCACATCATTAGGAGAGTTCATAGATGAATATTCGTCCATTACATGACCGCGTTATCGTTAAACGTTTAGAAGTTGAATCAAAATCAGCCGGCGGTATTGTGCTTACAGGCAGCGCAGCTGAGAAATCAACTCGTGGTGAAATCCTTGCTGTAGGCAACGGTCGCATCTTAGAAAACGGTTCAGTTACTCCGCTTGACGTTAAAGTGGGCGACGTTGTGATCTTCAATGAAGGTTATGGCGTCAAGAAAGAAAAAATTGACGGAGAAGAAGTCTTAATCCTGTCAGAAGCTGACCTGATGGCAGTAGTAGGCTAAGCCTCTTGCATCAACTCGACTTTCCAGTTAATCAACAAATTTAAAGGAACATCAAAAATGGCAGCAAAAGAAGTCTTATTTGGTAACGACGCACGCGTAAAAATGCTTGCGGGCGTTAACATCCTAGCCAACGCAGTTAAAGTGACTTTAGGCCCTAAGGGTCGTAACGTTGTTTTAGATAAAAGCTTTGGTTCGCCAATGATCACCAAAGACGGTGTGTCAGTTGCGAGAGAAATCGAACTGACAGACAAGTTCGAAAACATGGGCGCACAAATGGTTAAAGAAGTTGCTTCTAAATCAAATGATGCAGCCGGTGACGGTACTACTACTGCAACAGTATTAGCTCAAGCTATTGTTGTTGAAGGCTTAAAAGCAGTTGCAGCGGGTATGAACCCAATGGACCTTAAGCGTGGTATCGACAAAGCAGTTATCGCAGCCGTTGCTGAGCTTAAATTACTTTCTCAAGAATGTTCTGACACTAAAGCGATTGCCCAAGTCGGTACTATCTCTGCTAACTCTGATGAGTCAATCGGCGAAATCATTGCAACAGCAATGGAAAAAGTCGGTAAAGAAGGCGTTATCACCGTTGAAGAAGGCCAAGCGCTTGAAAACGAATTAGACGTTGTTGAAGGTATGCAGTTTGATCGTGGTTACCTATCACCATACTTCATCAACAAGCCAGAAACTGGCAGCATTGAATTAGACAGCCCATTCATTTTATTAGTAGACAAAAAAGTGTCTAATATCCGTGAATTGCTGCCAATCCTTGAAGGTCTAGCTAAAACAGGTAAGCCTTTGCTTATCGTTGCAGAAGACGTTGAAGGCGAAGCATTAGCAACATTGGTTGTCAACAACATGCGTGGCATCGTTAAAGTGGCTGCAGTTAAAGCTCCTGGTTTTGGTGACCGTCGTAAAGCCATGCTTCAAGATGTAGCCATCTTAACTGGCGGTACTGTTATCGCTGAAGAAATCGGCCTAGAACTTGAAAAAGCGACACTAGAAGATTTAGGTACTGCTAAGCGCGTTATCATTACTAAAGATAACACCACCATCATCGATGGTAACGGCGACCAAGTGCAGATTTCAGCTCGCGTTTCGCAAATCAAACAACAAGTTGAAGAGTCAACATCAGACTACGACAAAGAAAAGCTACAAGAGCGTATGGCTAAGTTAGCTGGCGGTGTTGCAGTCATTAAAGTTGGCGCAGCAACTGAAGTTGAAATGAAAGAGAAAAAAGCCCGCGTTGAAGATGCATTAAATGCTACTCGCGCAGCGGTTGAAGAAGGTGTTGTAGCCGGTGGTGGTGTAGCCCTTGTTCGCGTTGCAAGCATGATTAAAGATATTGACGTGCTTAACGAAGACCAAAAGCACGGTGTGCTTATTGCGCTACGTGCGATGGAAGCGCCTTTACGTCAAATCGCGACTAACGCAGGTCAAGAAGCATCAGTTGTGGCTAACACTGTTAAAAACGGTGAAGGTAACTTCGGTTACAACGCAGGTAACGACACTTACGGCGACATGTTAGAAATGGGTATCCTTGACCCAACTAAAGTGACCCGTAGTGCATTACAGTTCGCAGCGTCTATCGCGGGCTTAATGATCACGACTGAAGCGATGATCGCTGAAATACCACAAGAGTCTGCGCCAGATATGGGCGGAATGGGTGGTATGGGCGGAATGGGCGGCATGATGTAATCTAACTGGTTAAAATCAGTTATAGCGGCGTTACTTTGCCACTCACGTAGAAAAACACTACGCTTCGTGACAAAAAGCCTTGCTCTAAGCTGATTTTTCCTGCGTTAGATGATTATGTTGGTCTGAAGCCTAAAAGCTTAAATCCAAACTTCTTGTAAAAGAAAATTGAAAGCCCCGATACCTAACGGTATCGGGGCTTTTTGTTATTGATTATTTGGGGGAGAGAATTTAAGAAAAATTTTACTCTGATCATCTTTATTCAACTTGTCAGTTGAGTAAGCATACAATCAGGCGTAAATTAAATGGATAAGTAGCATAGAATCGCTGCTTGACGTTTTAGGTGGTTGGGGCGACTCAATTGCGAAGGCTGAGTATATAAAATGGATATGGAGTAATCACATGGAAAGTCTTTTAATCGTTGTACTTGCAAAATCATATAAACCAGGGGGGAGATGTATTGCAGGAAGGAGGGTTACGTATAAAACTGCAACAGATGTTGAGGTTGGAGAATGGATTAGACCTGTGGCCAATGATAATACAGGAAAAGGTGCGCTTACAGAGGGAATGTACACATATGATGATGGGTCATTAGTGAGGGTATTAGATATTGTCAAAATTCCAGTTATCAGCTCATATCCAATTTATGGTCAACCAGAAAACTACGTAATAGATGAAAATAAAAAGTGGGAAAAAATAGGTTCGTTGAATGCTTCTTCAATTCCCCCTCTATCTGAGAATGTAGCAAGTATTTGGAATGACCCTCAAGCACCATCAAATAAAGTTACTCCTGATTATGACAAGCAAGGTCTAATTACCCAATCGCTTTATTTAATAAAACCAAATGATTTACTGATAACTTTGTCTAATGAATACATTGATTTTAAAGGTTCCTATAAGAAGAAAATTGCTGCTAGCTTTAAATACTTGGGCGTGGAGTATGCAAATATACCAGTTACCTGTCCAAGCACTAAGAGGGTTCTAACAAATCAATACCCAGCAGAAGGCCAAGCTAGCGTAACCATACCATTGAGAAAAGGCGATAATTACGTGCTGTGTATAAGTCTTAGTCCCAGATTTGGAGGCGATGATCATCACTATAAATTAGTAGCAACAGTATTTGATTATGATGGCTATCTTCAAAGGGAATATGCGGCATGAAGATTTACACAATTGGCTTCACTAAGAAGAATGCAGAGAGTTTTTTTGGCTTTATAAAGTCATCAAATGTTTCGACATTAATTGATGTTAGATTGAACAATATTTCACAGTTAGCGGGTTTTGCAAAAAGGGATGACTTAAAGTTTTTTTTAAAAGAGCTATGTAGTACCGAATACGTTCATGTACCAGAATTAGCACCAACCAAAGTAATTTTAAATGCTTATAAAAAAGGTGATATGTCTTGGGAAAAATATGAAGATAAATTTTTAAATCTCATGGCTCAAAGAAATATAGAGCGTTTGGTAAAGCCTGCTCTATTAGCTAATGGCTGTTTATTATGTAGTGAACATGAGCCACATTTATGCCATAGACGACTAGTTATTGACTACCTGAATGAAAACTCTGATTTCGATCTCAAAGTGAAACACTTGTACTAATGAAAAAAATACTAATTTTATACCCTAAGCTCTTTAACTGTTATGAGAAGTTCCATAGGAAGTTGTCTAGGATTATTAGTGAGTTAAATGATGTGTCCATTGTTTTTCCTGATGACCCTAATGGTTTTATAGTTAAATTTTCCGAAGAGAGCATACAGAGAGTGGAACTAATAGACAAACCAATATGGTCAATACAAGATATTACTCACGGAGTCATATTTGATGACGGTGAAGAGTTTACTACAGAAATGAGCTTACTGAAGCTCAATAATGTCCCACTACGTGCGATTAAGATCATGATAACTAGGGTCGTTAACATAAAAATTGATAAAGAATACCAGTCAAAGGTTAGCTCTACTTCATATGAATATATTGGCCGAGGTTCCTATTGGGGGAATCCATATTCTATGTTCGAAAATGGTGATCGCGAGGAAGTCATTAGGAAATTTAAATACGACTTTGATTACGAAAAATTCCCGAATAAGGATAAATCAGAAGTTTATAAATTAACAGGCAAACGGTTAGGTTGCTTTTGTAAGCCCCAAGCTTGTCATGGTGATGTTTTAGCTGGTTTTCTAAATTCTTGGGATGATGGGAAATAGAATCTATTGGGGCCAGTCTATGATCCCATTTACTTATGCTATTTGTATTAAGTGGAATTTAACGGTTCGAGCCATTGTTAAATTTGCTTGAACTGACGGAGAAGTGCTGGAACAGTGTTGAAAAGAAAAATTATATCATGGCAAACCGATCATTTTCTTACTCATCAATCCTTGCTTATGCTTTTCAAGGACTCAAGTGAAGAGCTGACCCAAGTGTTAGTGCCGACGCAAACCCGCAGTTATTTGCCGCAGAATAAATTGCCAATAAAACCTCTTGTTCAGCCTTTTA
>NZ_JBEOPP010000081.1:0-16565 GCF_040310185.1 Shewanella sp. T24-MNA-CIBAN-0130
GCATCTAGGGCAAACAAAACCATTAGGCCATCTCATTTTCTTAATGTGATTTAAGCAATCAGTTTCAGAGCTGAATTGACGTTGCCATTCAAAAAAACTCGTTTCAGGCATTTTCATAGCAAATCTCACTTCTAGTCTTGATTTATACTATAAGAATAGGCCAAAACTGACTCAGATGCATAGGCATGTAATTCATTGTGTTTCAGTCGTTGACGGACCGTTTCCAGCGATACGCTTTCAAGTTCTGTCAGCGTAATTAATTTGTCTGCGATGAGCGCTAATGTCCAGCGAACGCGGTCATCTGGTGGCTCGCTACAAGCAATGCTGATCAATTTAGCATCTTCATTGGCTGAGAGTAATTTGGGTTGCCCTGTTCGTTTCCCTTCGGCGAGTGCAGCTTCCAGTCCGTCTTCAACGAACCGTTTTTTTGTTCGGTAAATCGTTGAGGTACTGGTATTGAGTAACTCAACGATGTCTTTATTACTGTGTTTATGTTCGTTTGCAAGCAACAGAATGTTGGCTCGTTTTAACAAGCGAGCATTGTGTATGCCTTTGCTTAGTAAAATCTTTAAGGAGTGCAGTTCTTCTTGGGTCAACTCTACAAGGTAAGTGATATTCATGGCATGATACTCTCAACCATCAAAGACGATAATTGATCACAAAGCCTTGAGAATGTCGATCCCCACAGAGAAAAACATTAACCCCGCATTTAGCGTGAAGCAAGGCCAATACCTCGCTTTTATTTATTATTACAGCAAAGTGAACGGTTATCCGCCAGCTCAGGCTGATATCCAGAAGTACTTTGGTGTTTCAGCTCCTACGGTTCATCAGACAATTTTGAAGTTAGAAACAGACGAATTGATCAGCAGAACCCCGAGAGAAAGTCGTTCTTTGAAAGTGTTAATAAAAACCGATGAGCTACCACTGGAATGGTAACTCAATCGATCAAAACTAAATTGAAACGGTACTAGATGTAACGATTTCAAACAAGGATATTACAAGTGAGATTTATATAGTTGCGGGGTTTTACATTGGCTGATATTTCAACTACAAATAAATATTCTTAATTAGTCAATCATATTGATTAATCGCTACACAGATCAAGGTTACACTGTAAATCATTGACTTTTATTTCGTTTTTTTATTATGTATGCGAAAATAATTACACGATTCAGATGGTTCTCCATCTCCATTCACATTCTAAATTCAGCTACCAAATGGCTGTATTTATTTCCGTTTTTCAATTTAATTCAACAACAGTATTAGCACTCAATATGAAGTCATATTCACTAAAGAAAAAGATATTGTTATCGGTTGTCCTCGCCCTTGCGGTTGTCATTGGACTGCTATCGTGGCACAGCTATTCCACCCAAAAAACCTTGTTACTGCAAAGTAGTGTTGATCAGGTAAACCAATCTGGTAAACAACAAGCGATGCGAATTGGAGAATGGTTGGCTGATCGCCAACGAGTCATCTCTTCTGTCGCCACTAAGGTCGAAGGTGATGCGCTCAATGCCTTGCAGCAAGCACAAATCTCCGGCGATTTTCAGCTGGCCTATTTCGGTAACAGCAATGGCGTCATGGTCGACGCAGATCCGAGCATTGATCGTACCGGCTACGATCCTAGATCCCGTCCTTGGTACCGTCAAACGCAACAAGCAGGCGGGCCAATTATGACCAAGCCTTACATGGGTGTGGCCATTAAAGTACCGATCGTCACTATGGCTCAACCGACCCGCAATGGCGTTGTCGGTGGTGATTTATCGATTGCCAGTTTAGTGGATAGCGTCAACGAAATGTCGCTGCCAGCCAACGGCTATGCCATCATGATGCATAAAGACGGTACCGTAATTGCCTATAAAGATTCAAGTAAATTGATGGGCAAAGTTACCGATATTGACGCTCAGCTAAACAGTCAATTAATCCAATCGAGCCGCCAGTCAGGTCAATTTGCTTCAGCTTATTTTGACTCTGAAGGCCGAGATAAACTGCTATGGGGTGTTGAGATCCCTAACACCGATTGGCAACTCGTTTTTGTACTCGACAAACTAACTCTAGAAGCACCACTGACCAGTTTAATGTTAACCCAATTAGGGCTGGCTATATTAGTATTAATTATCAGTGTGCTAGCGATTTCATGGTTATTAAGCCTGTTACTTGGGCCATTAAGCCGAGTGTCTCAAGCCTTATCACGCATCGCTGACGGCAATGGTGATTTAACCCAACGCATCACAGTCGACAGTCAAGATGAAGTCGGCGTGCTAGCAGACAGCTTTAACCGCTTTGTGAGCAGTCAACATCAACTGATCAGCCATATTCGTCAACTGGCGACCGAACTGAATTTAGATGCAGAGCAGAGTCTGCTCACAAACCAATCTAGTGTCGATGAACTACAACGCCAACAACAAGAAGTGGCAATGGTTGCCACTGCAGTTACCGAAATGTCGAGCGCAACTCAGGAAATTGCTACTAATGCTGAAAGTACTGCCGCGGCGGCGCAGCAATCAGCCCAAAGCAGTACTCAAGGTAAAGCTTTGGTCGATAAAACCCGCACCACCATTAATTCATTAGCATTGGAAGTTGATGAAAACACGACAGTGATGGGTGAATTAAGCGTTCATGCACAAGCAATTTCTGGCATTTTAACTACGATTCAGGGGATTGCAGAGCAAACTAACTTATTGGCATTAAATGCGGCCATTGAAGCTGCACGTGCTGGTGAGCAAGGTCGAGGTTTTGCCGTGGTTGCAGATGAAGTGCGAGTGTTATCACACCGAACTCAAGACTCTACCGCAGAGATTTATACCACTATCGAAACCTTGCAAAATACCACGAAACAAGCAGTTAACTTGATGGATAGTAGCAAGGGATTGGCGAGTAACAGTGTTGATGATGTTAACGCTGCAGCACAAGCTATCGAAGAGATCACCCAAGCGGTGAATGTGATTTCTGACATGGCGGGACAAATTGCCATCGCAGCAGAAGAGCAAACACAGGTGACGAGCGAAATAACGAAGAATACAGTCGCGATAAAAGATGTCACCGATCAGATCACCTCATCGGCTATGACCCATCTAAACCAAGCTAAAATGCTCAAAGACCGTGCAACAGATTTGAGCAAGAAAGTCGCCACCTTCATTTTGTAAGCCTGCGTTATTGGCCTAGTGCAGGCTTATTACTAAGCAAGAACATCCTGCCTAATGCCAGTTAATACCTGGATAAGTCTTTTGAGGTAAAAGTGAGTTAGCTTTGCCTCAAAGATTTACCACAATAAAACTCAATCATCACTTGAATCTTGAGGAGGGATAGCTTGCTTGTAACAAAGAGGAGCCCTTGGGTTCAAAGTCCTATCTTTCGCCCAAACAAAAGGCCTTATCTTTCGATAAGGCCTTTTTGTTGAATGTGGCGGATGGATAGCGATCTGAAAAATAGGAACCCTAGGTTCAAAACTATTACAGACACAAAAAAGCCCGCTTTGATAAGCAGGCTCTTTCATTTAATGTGGCGGAGGGATAGGGATTTGAACCCAAGAAACCAGCCACAAAATAAAACTAAAATTCATTATAATCAACAACTAATAGAAAAATCACATCTCAAATTGTGAACATTCGTAGTCGATATGTGACATTTAAATATTTATCGTATAATTTATGATTATTCTACTTTAAATAATAAAACCGAATCTTAAGTATAAATAAAAAATTGACCAACACTAAATAACATTTAATCAGGACTCTTGGTTGAGTTTTTATTCTTTAAGAAAGCGACAACAATGCCTACAACTGTTGTGCCACCAATAACCAAGGCTACAGCGGTTTTATCATTTAAAGCCAGATAAAACGCCCCTACTATACAAATTAAAACTACAATAAAAGCCAATATAAGTGAAAGCTGTTGAGTAAATATTTCTCTTTTGTGAGCAGCATCAGATTGTTCGACTTCCAATTTTTGAACTTCTATCTCTTTACTTTTAAGCTCTAAAATTTTCGAGTGTTGTTTTATTTTTTCAGTTTGGCTATTTTCAGCCATCGACATCATGCGATCTGGGAGTTCAGGAAGTATAACCGAATACTTTTGAAGGTCATCGGGTGAAGGCATAGGTCCACGATGTGAAGTATGTACTTCTATATACTGGCTCAAAACTCTTCCAGCTTCTGGATCATTTACTGATACCCTTTCGAGAACACCCTCTATTGATTCAGGTTCATCGTTCTCTTGAACGTTATTTTTTTCAGTATTTCCTGCTCCATTTTCACTCATTTTTTTGTCTCGACCTTCCTTGAGTTTTTTAAACGTAATTGATTAGAATGTGCATCAAATTCATTAATAGCATCAATAAGTTCATTCAGAGAGATTTTATCTCCAAGATCTATAGTATGTTCATATGACTTAAAGTAACTTTTGAAAACATTTTTTTTAGCTTGACGAGCTTCATCATCAACAAGACGATCAAATGACTTTGATATTTCATAAATGCTATCTGCCCAAGCAGAAGAAACATTACTATTGTTCAAATCATAAGATAATTTAATGCTATGAGTTTTTCTTTTTACTTTCTTCGGCTCTGGAACAATATCAACCAAAGAGCCTAAAGCTGTTTGAAATTGAAGTATATTTTCCATTTTTCTCTCTTAAAAAATTGTTTAAAACACCGTTTAGGACACATTCAAATTTGTATACTGCACATTTACAAATTGATTTACGCTATCCTTATAATACTTGACATCGTAGCATTTTACAGTCAAAAAGCTAAAAAAATTCTACATTGATTAACTTTACTTTCCTTATATGACAAAAACATTCATTTCCAGCTCGATTTATGTGTTTTTTGAGATACCCAGCCTCCCTTGCCCGTAGCTCCTATCCGACCTTTTGGAACAAAAGTGGGATAGGAGCGTACCGGGTTACGTACTAGTCCCACATAATTGTGGGCTGCTTTGGCTTCGCACTCACTGAGTGCGAAGCGGTTTAAATTGCATTCTTTACGTGAAAAGTTACGTGAAATTAACGCGAAAAGGTGAAAATTCGATTTCTCAGCCGATTGTTAACACTGTGAGAGCAAATTTTGTGTGTAAAGTCACTCAGGATTGACTGACTGCTGTCATTTGTTCCATCCTACGGTGACCAATTAAATCAAAAAATCGTTCATACAAATCAGTTTCTTCAATCCTACGGGCGAAAATTGGCGTAAAAAGTATAAAACGATACAGCTAGTGACGGACTAAGCGGTATGTCGTGCCTAATACCGCATCGGCAAGTGTTCCTCTTGACCCCTTTTCAATCAAACGCTTTATATGGGTTGTAACAAATTCAGCACGTATTCGACTTTATCCACCACTGGTTTGAGTGTTTTCACATCATATTGCTTACCGTATCGTCCATAGGTGATGTTGTGATAAACGTGTCCAACAAGCTGTGCCACCATCGATTCTTCTATTTGCAGTTGTTTAAGCTCATCAATAAAGGTGTGACGGAATGAGTATGCTGTAGGTCGTTTACCTGCGATAAAGTCTAGTTGGTCGAGTAATTTGCCAAACTCACGACAGAACTTGTGTGACCAAACGCCATCGCTGCTGGGTTGATAATGAAATAATGGGCTGCTTGTTAGATGACTATTTTTAAACTGACTGGTTTTTGATGTTCGGTCAATAATGGTGTGAACGAAATCAATAAAACCGAGCTCAATGAGTTTTTGATGTAGCGGAACGGTTCGTTTTGACTGTGTGGTCTTGAGTTGTTGGCTCATGCCCTCATTGGTGACGTGAATGACGTTGATGCCATCGATTACGCTTATATCATTACTGTGTAGCTGACAGGCTTCTGAAGGCCGTAAACCGTGATAGAGCATCAATAGCGTTATCCATTTAAAGTCGGCTTGTTTATCGATAAAGTCTTGTGATTGCAGTACGTGTTTTAGTTGCTCTGGTTGCCAGCGCTGACGCGCTAAATCATGCCCAGCTTGATTACTTGGCTTTGACAGTTTCACTTCATCAAACGGGTTAGCGCTGGTGTAGCGCATCAGTTTGCACCACTTAAAGAACTGCGACACCGCCGCTAGGTAGTCTTTGTTACTCTTATGGCTTCGCCCTTCTTCGAGCAAGCAATCCTTGTATTCCATCGCCTCAGCGCTGGTAATGTCGAATACATCATCTAAGTGGGTTCGCTCAATAAAGTGGCCTATACGTTGATTTAGCTGCTTTACCGTTAACACTGAGACAGACTGCTTTTTTTTAGACGCAATAAACTTAATTAGTGCATCCGTTAATGTGACGTTATCTACTGAATTTGTTTGCTTTTTACTACCCGAACTATTTAAAAAAGCCAAGTTTGTTGATGAGGGGTAATTGTCATATGTCGCACTATTATGGGCTAATTGCGTTGGCCGAGTAGGAATAAACTGGATGATTTCCCGCACTGGCTTGGCGTTTTCATCAAGCGTTTCTGTTACCCCAACAAAGCCTACACGGGCATCATTAATCAATTGATTAACGTGTGCTTTAAATGCATCTGGCTGTGATTGTGGCGTTAAGCTACTGATTAATGGTCGTAGATACCCGCAACCACAAGGTTACGGCCAATAGCGATTGAGCGCTGTTTAGTGAGCAAAGATACTTTGATGTCGGCAGCGAAGCCTTTATCACGCAAATAAGCAGGCAACACCATGCGGGTGTAATAGGTACAATTTGTGGCTCTGAATAGGTACATATGTCTCAGTCATCCGTTTTGGGTCTGAGAATATGATTTTTCAAATGCTAGAAAGCAAAAAAGCCATTGATTATCAATGGCTTTTTCACTTTAGAATGTGGCGGAGGGATAGGGATTTGAACCCTAGAACGGGATAAACCGTTGCCGGTTTTCAAGACCGGTGCATTCGACCACTCTGCCATCCCTCCGAACGGGCTGAATAATATAAGTAACGCGTTTGGTTGTAAACCATAAAGTTAAAAAAAACATCTGAATGCATAGCATTTAATCAGCATGTTCATATTTTTGTCGTCATTGAAGCATTATTTAATAACCCCGAGGTCCGTTGGATGGCTTTTGTGGGCTGAAATCACCTCAATAACCATGAGATGACCTCTAAGGGTGGAATCTGCTAAGGCTTTACGGCGCTTTATGCTAATATCATTGTATTATTTTTCGTTGTCGCAGCTAAATTACCACTATATGAATTCAACGCTATTGCCTAGTGCCAAACTCGCTCCTCAATATCATTTACCTGATCCATCGACTTCAGCTTTTTTCCCAAGTCATATATTACTTGGCCAAGAACGCGTTGTTGATACCTTCAAACTAATGAGCAAAATTGATTCGCAACATTTATTTCTTGCTGATTTTTTGGGTGTCGATAGACCACTATTTATCGATGCGTTGGTTACCCAAGCGAATACGCCTTCAAACCATTACCTTGTTGCCACTAAAAAGTCGCAAGAAGATGGAGATATTCAGTTTAAATGGCAGCAAACACTCCCCCCTGAACATGTGGGGATTATTGCCAAACAAGAGTCGCTTTGTTGTTATTTACAAGGAACGATTCGCCGGGCAGATCTGCTCGGGAAAATGATGAAAACGGATAAATCCAGCGTGTATAAACCTGGTGCATTGGCGACAAATCATTTTGTGTTTATTTGCTTAACGTCATTATGGCAGCGTGAAAGCTTGTGGGATTTGTTGATGCAAATTATCCACGATGGTTTTTATCGTATCAATAATGAGTTAACCCCGATCCCACTTAATTGTAAAATTGTGCTTGTGGGCTCTGGGTTATCGTATAGTCAGCTTCGTGTTGAAGATCGCAACTTTAATCGTCACTTCCCGTTACTGGCTGAAATGAGTAATGAAGTCGATTTGACACAGCATCCTGAATCTTCATATGTGCAGTGGCTGAACGTTCTTGCCCATGCTGAATCGGTTGAGTTAGAGCTATCAAGTTTATTACCGTTATTTTGGTATAGCTCTCGTTTGGTTGAACATCAGCAACGTTTGAGCTTAAGTATGTTGGAGTTTAGGCAGCTATTAGGACAAGCAAAAGCTTATTCTGGTCAATCTGTATTAAATGCTTCTGCGATAGCGAAAGCACTCGAAAAATTAAAGTTCCGTCACAATAGCTCTGAAGTATATTCGGCTCAAAGTTTTGATGACAATTTTATAAATCTGCCCACTAAAGGCGCTATGGTAGGCCAAATTAATGCCCTGACTGTTATAGATACAGGCGATTATACCTACGGTGAACCAGCAAGAATTACCTCGTCTGTTCATTACGGTGACGGTGAAGTAGCAGATATTGAACGTAAATCAGAGCTGGGTGGCAATATTCATGCAAAAGGCATGATGATCCTCTCGGCTTGCTTGTACCGTATTTTTGGCCGTGATGCGCCTCTACATCTCAATGCTAATATTGTGTTTGAGCAGTCTTATCAAGAAATCGACGGTGATAGCGCTTCACTCGCTGAGTATTGCTGTTTAATGTCTGCCATAGCAGAACAGCCCATTATCCAAAGTTTAGCGGTAACGGGCGCATTAGATCAGTTTGGCAATGTACAAGCTATTGGTGGTGTGAATGAAAAAATTGAAGGTTTCTTTAATTTATGTCAACGTCGGGGCTTAACAGGAGAACAAGGTGTTATTATGCCTAAAGCCAATGTATTACAGCTTAATCTCGAACCTGTTGTAATTGAAGCCATTGATACAGGATTATTTCATATCCATGCTATTGAGCATATGGATCAAGCGGTTGAACTACTGATGCAAATGCCTGCTGGAGTCGCCAATGAAGAGAACGACTTTGCTGAAAATACGCTGTACGGATTAGTACAACAGCGTTTAGATAAATTAGCAGGACAAGATGATGACGACGTGGAATTGAACTTTTTTGCTAAATTGTTAGCTCGATTACGGATTATTTAGTGATCGGAGTTGTTTAGCTTACACGTGTTCGCTATCTTATTGGGATTATCAATCAATTAAGTGGTACCGATTTAAATGGAAAAAGCTAATAGTTTCACTAAAGAGCAACTTGTCGCATGTGGTCATGGCAATCTTTTAGGGCCAAATAGACCACGTTTACCTGTCGACAATATGTTGATGATTGATCGTATCATTACCATTAATCAAGATGGCGGTGTATATGGTAAAGGTGAAATTGTTGCCGAACTCGATATCACCCCAGATCTTTGGTTTTTTGATTGTCACTTTATCACTGACCCAGTAATGCCTGGTTGTTTAGGCCTAGATGCGATGTGGCAACTTGTCGGTTTCTTCCTAGGCTGGGAAGGCGCTGAAGGGAAAGGTCGTGCATTAGGTGTCGGTGATGTGAAATTTACCGGACAAGTTTTGCCCGATGCAAAGAAAGTCACTTACAAGCTTAATATTAAACGTAAGATTCACCGCAAACTGGTGATGGGTATTGCAGATGCCACGATGGAAGTCGATGGCCGTCAAATATATTCAGCAACTGATTTGAAAGTGGGTATTTTCAGCGACACATCAACATTCTAAATACACTCGCTTATGTGGTGACAGCGTTAATTTACGTTATTCAATGCCCTCCGACATTCGTCGTGAGGGCATTTTGTTAAGTGTTGCTTGTTAAGTTAAGTGTTACTTATTAAATAGGCCATTAAGACGGCCATCAATACCTTCACGCCATCCGCCTAACCATTGAGACCGTGAATCCAGATTCGAATGGGGACAAACCTCCTTAGAACGCCCTCCTACTCCGGCTTGAAATCCTTTTGAAAATGCTCTGTCTAAACGATCTCTTTTCTGTCTTTTCATGCATACGTCCTCTTCAGTGACAGGCTTCTGTTTGACATGATGAAGCTGAAGCCTTAAACATAGGAATAGAACGTTTTTGACCAAAATCAATTAAAAATAACCTCATTTTAATGCTTTTTTATTAAAGTATTGAGAATTAAGTTAAAAAAAATCGAGGAATTTATCCTCGATTTTCTGTGTTTCTAGACTACCCCATGTTTGAGGTGCTAAATGACTGTGATTACCGTAAGCCTATTTTTTCACTCGGCGACGTAACCATAATAATGGCAAGGTGAATAACCAAGCAAAACTGGCCGCACCTTTGCGTACATAAGCCTCTTCTTCAACGGCATCCGATGTGTTACACGCTTCACCAGAAGTTGGCTTCAAAATCACCATTCGCGGCAAATACGCTGTCACTGGGTCGCCGTTACCGTCTAGTTCAAATAACGGTAGGTTATTTTCACCGACAAGCACATTACCAGTAATGGCATCTGTTTGATATTGTGGTTTACGAATAAACGCCGTACCGACGATAGTGCCGTCTTCATTAATATTATTAGCTTCAACAACTTGAATGTCGGTGTTGTAGTTTAAAATTTCACCGGTGCCGTCTTGAATACTCACTTGATGACGAGCCCACTCTCCATCGGTATTCTGTTCGTAGCCTTTAGAACCGCAGGTAAGGCGATCATTTAAATTAACAAACTCACTGGTGTTATTGTCAAATAAGAACCCCACTTTTGGACGAGGCTTTTCTTTGTCGTAAGTTGATTCAATATAACCGACAACTTGGCCTTTATTATTGATATCTTTAGGTTTGCTACTTAAATCCGACAATGTGGTTTGGAAGTCATTCGGCGTAACAATTCCTTGTTCTGGATTATTAGTATCTAACGTGAAGAATTTATCACGTAAATAACCACCAATATATTTGCGATAACTGCCCACTAACATACCATCATTGTTAATATCATATGCGATAGAGCTAGTGACGTCGTCATCCATATCTACCCAATTATATTGATATTCACCGTTGGCATTCTTTTTCCAGTAAGCAGCATCAAAATATAATTTATCGGTGTCGCCATTACGATAAACATGTGAGCGTCCGGCCAAATCATCATTGCCGTTAACACCTAATGCTTGGGCAGTATAAATTAGCGTTGAATCATCGTCTGGAGTAAGTCCTAACGGTAATTGAGTTCGCTCAGGTACACCGGTATCGTCTAGGTTGTTTAAATCCCACACTAAAGCGCGTGTTTGATAAAGAATGTAACGACGGCTGTTAGTGTCTGGATACTGAGAATCTTGAATACAAACAGCGAGTGGCGTAGGATTATCTGCATCGGTGTCTTCTGCGCTTGCAATACAGCTATCTACACGGTCAACACTTGATGACACTAATGCGGTACTACCATAACCGACAACAAGGTTATTATCGTTTACGTCCGCTGCTACTGATGAACCGCCTAACTCAACGGTCGCAGCGCTAGTATCACCGTCTTGTAGACGTTCATAGGTAGTGTAAGGAGGAAGCAATGAATATTCGACGTCATCTTTCACTGCGATAGCACGCAGTTCAAAATCACGATAATACCAAAGCTCTTGGGTGGTACTGGTACCTTCATAAGCTAAGGTTTTTTCTACGCCAGTATAAGCACCTACTTTGGTGCCATTACTGTTAAGGCCATAGAAGAAGCTATCAATTGAATTAACAACTAGTTCACCATCACTGTCTTCGTCAGTAGGATTAGTAGTACCAGCTAGGCTATAAAATGAAGGTTTCCAAGCGCCTTCAGCGGCATTTGCACTGGTAGTGACGGTGAAGTTATTTGCCTCTATTGGTGTTAATACTGAATAGGTAATTTCTTCCGCATCAGAAATACCATCTTCAACATCAATGATGCCGCCTTCAATGTCTTCGGTGCTAAGTTTCTTTTTACCTTTTGAAATACCGACAACTTCATCTTCACTGTTCACCGCCATGGCATAGCCATTACGTGTACCGTCAATGGTGCCATTTAGGTCGAAATCTTCAATATTAACAATTTCATATACTGGCGCAGCTTGAACTGTTCCAATGACACTTAATACACCTATCGCAACAAGGGATAAGGCTTTATCAAACTTTAACTTCATGTAACTATTCCTGTTTTATTATGCTTTACTTCAGTGACTCAAGCTCTTCCCATCGCTCAAAGCAAACGTCTAAATTTTGTTCTTTTTCTGCCAACAACTGCAGTGCTTTATTAACCGAATCCTGCGGTTGATTATAAAAATCAGCACCACCTACGGCTAACTGCATTTGCGCAATTTCTTGCTCGAGCTGTTCCATTTGGCCCGGAAGCGTATCTAATTCTTGTTGCAATTTATAAGACAGTTTTTTGGCTGTTTTCTCAGGGATGTTTACAGACTTTGTTTCAACCACTGCTGCAGGTTGGACAACATTACTGGCAACTGGTTCCTCAGAATAAAATTTTGCGCCTTGAGCCACCGCATCTTGATAACCACCAACATATTCTGCCCACTGACCATTACCTGCAAACCACCAGCTACTGGTGACAGTATTGTCAATAAATGCTCTATCGTGACTGACTATGAGTAATGTGCCTTCAAAATCAGCAAGTAGTGACTCTAACAACTCTAGGGTCTCAATATCAAGATCGTTTGTTGGTTCATCTAGAATAATTAGATTTGCTGGACGTAATAATAATCTCGCCAATAACAAACGATTCTTTTCACCACCAGAAAGTGCTTTGACCGGCGTACGGGCACGCATGGGTGAAAACAAGAAATCTTGTAGATAACTCAGAATATGACGATCTTGGCCATTAATAGTGACGGTACTTTTACCCTCACCCACGTTTTCTTCTACGGTTTTCTCAGGATCAAGCGCTTCACGATACTGGTCAAAATAGGCAACGTCTAACTTAGTGCCGACTTTAATTTCGCCAGACTGGGGTTGTAACTTTTCAATCAACAGTTTGATTAATGTCGATTTACCACAACCGTTTGGACCAATTAATGCTATACGATCGCCACGCATTACCGTAGTACTGAAGTTTTTAACTAAATTTTTATCCGGTAAATTATAGTTAAGATCTTTAATATCAAAGACTAACTTTCCAGAACGGTCGGCGTCAGACACGGCCATTTTGGCGTTACCTAGACGATTTAAACGCTCGCTACGTTCAGTTCGTAATGCTTTTAGCGCTCGAACACGACCTTCATTTCGAGTACGACGAGCCTTAACACCCTGACGGATCCAGGTTTCTTCATCAGCAAGTTTTTTATCGAAATGAGCGTTTTTCTCGGCTTCTACCCGTAACCATTCTTGCTTACCATCTAAATATGCTTGGTAGTTACCTGGAAACGAAATGACCACACCACGATCTAAATCGACAATACGTGTTGCCATTCGTTGAATAAAGCCACGGTCATGGCTTACAAACACGATTGCGCCTTTAAAGCTTAATAAGAATTGCTCTAACCACTCAATGGTATCGATATCTAAATGGTTAGTAGGTTCGTCAAGCAGCAGTAAATCAGGGTTAACAACGAGTGCGCGAGCTAATGCCACTTTACGCTGCCAACCGCCAGACAACTCATTCAATGGCTGATCGGGATCTAAGCCTAATAACTGACAGTTTTGAATAATACGCGAATCTAATTGCCAACCGTCATTGTGATCTAACACTTCTTGCAGACGCTGCATTTGATTGAGCATACGATCCATCTGCTCAGGATTAGCTTCTGCAACATCATGAGATAATTGATGATACTTTTCTAACGCTTCACCAATTTCTTTAAGACCCGCCGCGATATAAGCGTAAACCGTTCCGGTTTCTGCTTTAGGTGGGTCTTGTTGTAAACGACTAACATTAACGTCATTTGTAATATTAAACTCACCATCATCAAGTAATACATCACCTGATAGCACTTTCATTAAACTTGATTTACCGGCGCCGTTACGACCGACGATACACACGCGCTCACCAGGTTCAATGGTAAAGTCTGCATTTAGCAGCAAAGGAATGTAACCGTAGGCTAACGAGCCATTATTAATCCGTACCAGACTCAATCTAAACTCCTAAAAATTTTTGTAATTGTGCGGCATCGAAAGGCCAGAATAACTCACGCTCTCCCTGTACAAATACAGGAATGCTCATGTTATAACGCTCTGTAAGTGATGCGTTATCACAAATATCGATGTGCTGATAATGTATTGCGGTTTGCTCAACCAGTGCTTGGGCTATATCACACAGATGGCAACCCTCTGTGTGATAAAGCACATAAGCTACTGCACTATTTTTTTGCATGAGTCAGTAGCCACACATTATGGATATGTGGATTACGTTTATAATCCAGCGGTAAACATAGATGGTCGATATTAGTCACGTCGATACCCGCTTGGTTCAACGTTTCGATATCCATTTTAAATTTACGCTTGTTATTTGAAAAAACAAGTTCGCCATTTGGAGACAGTAGTTTAATTAATCCGCCTAACATCTCTGCATGATCCCGTTGTACATCCCAACTGTCTTCCATGCGTTTTGAATTTGAAAACGTAGGAGGATCAATAAAAATAAGGTCAAACTTCTGTTGACTGTTGTCTTTAATCCACTGTAAGCAGTCTGCTTGAATAAAGTCATATTGCTTACCGGACAATCCATTTAAGGCGAAGTTTTCTTTAGCCCAATTGATGTAGGTATTAGACATGTCGATTGTAGTGACCGATTTAGCCCCGCCAATCGCAGCATGTACAGATGCAGAACCAGTATAAGCGAATAAGTTAAGGACATTTTTGCCCTTTGCTTTATCACCGACCAATTTGCGTGTAACACGATGATCAAGAAACAAACCAGTATCTAAATAACCGGTTAAGTTAAGCTTGAATTTAGCACCATATTCTTGAGTGATAACTTCCAATTTACGCTCGTCAATCTTTTGATACTGATTGGCGCCTTTCTGACGTTCGCGGGTTTTTAAGGTAATGCGATCGGGATGGATACCTAATGCGCCTGGCAATGCTAATAGCACGTCACTAAGACGACGTTTAGTCACTGCTTCTGGAATGGTTGCTGGAGCTGAATACTCTTGAATAACCACATAATCGACATACTTATCAATCGCAACGTTATACTCTGGTAAATCTGCATCATATAAACGGTAACTGTCGATGCGCTCTTTTTTAGCCCATTTTTCAAACTGTTTAATATTCTTTTTAATACGATTAGCAAATGCTGGGGCGATATCAGTAATATCAGCACCTTCTGGCAATACAGGCACATCTCGACGAGTACTGTTTGCGTGTAAGGTATAAATGTTAAAAGCACATTCTAATGCACCGTTGAACATTTTCATTTGCTTATCCGCTTTTAATTTAAGCGATGAAATCAGCTCTATGTCGCTACATAACATGGCAATTTTCCAGCCACCAAACTCTTTCTTAAACTTATCACCTAACTGGTAATAGAGTTGTAAAAGTTCAGTGACATTTCCCAAACGCTCACCGTAGGGTGGGTTCGAAATTAAAAAGCCTTCACTTACGGGAGGCGTCACATCCAGCGCATCTGAAACACTAAATTCAATTAATTCAGCTACGCCAGCATTTTCAGCATTACGTTGAGCAATAGAAATCAAGTGCGGTGCTATATCTGATCCGTAAAATTTGAGTTTACAACGTGTTTTACCCAAGGTTGCACGCGCTTGAGCTTCGTCAAAAATAACCTGCCACATGGCTTTATTGTGGCTCTGCCAATTTTCGAAACCAAATTTTTCACGTTTAAGTCCAGGAGCAATGTCTGCAGCCATTAATGCAGCTTCAATCAATATCGTACCGCTACCACAAAATGGGTCAAGCACAGTAATTGGATTTGCTTGCCAGCCACTACGTACCAACATATTGGCAGCAAGGTTTTCTTTTAATGGTGCCTCACCTGTTGTTGAACGGTATCCGCGTTGATGTAATGAAGCGCCAGAGAAATTCATTGAAATAGTTAGTTGACCATTACGGTAATGAGCATCAATTTTAAAATCTGGATTGACACGTTCAACATCCGGACGCACTGTACCATCATCGCGAAAGCGATCTACAACAGCATCTTTAATTTTCAGCGCACCAAATTGAGTGTTATTAATAAAACCACCCGTGCCATGAAAATCAATACTGAAGGTTTTTTTATGGGAAAAATGCGATGGCCAATCAATGCAGTATGCTGCGTTATAAAGTTGCTCAGCAGAATCACAAGCTCCTTTATAGATCACTAATACGATACGACTCGCTAGGCGAGTCCATAATGTAATTCGATAAGCCAGTTCTAGTGGAGCACAAAAATACACTCCAGCAACACTTTCTTTAACGTCGGTTGCGCCAAACTCTTTAAGTTCAGAAGCAAGGCTATATTCGAACCCCTTTGGGGCTGCAGCAAAAAAATTAAACATGTATTAGTCAGTCATCGGTTACGCAAAATTCAGTGCAACATTATACCTGCACAAACACATAACCCCAATGACTTATCGAAATGGGCTGCAAAATTCGCTTATTTTAGGGTTAATTTCTCAATATCGTACGATAAAGCAGTGACTCGCTTATTTTACCAGCAAATAAAAGACTACCCCTAGATTTTACTTGCAAATATAAACGGGGATCGCTATAGTTCGCCCCGCTTTGAAGCAGACAGTTAAACGCGCTAACTAGCAAGTTTAACATGGCAGATTGAAGCAGTATTTATCGGACGCGGGATGGAGCAGTTGGTAGCTCGTCGGGCTCATAACCCGAAGGTCGTAGGTTCAAGTCCTACTCC
>NZ_JBEOPP010000082.1:0-16386 GCF_040310185.1 Shewanella sp. T24-MNA-CIBAN-0130
GAGTGGCCAAAGGGATCAGACTGTAAATCTGACGGCTCAGCCTTCGAAGGTTCGAATCCTTCTCCCTCCACCATTTTACATCTTACTTTAATTCAACGCTGTTTTATTACTGTGTCCTGTAGCTTATTTACCCTTGTTAAAAATATTTCCCTATCTGCGCTTTGTCGACCTCATCTAGACCAATTTATGTCATCCAAGTTATAGTCTGTTTACACCACTATCTGTTGTACTCACTATCTGTTGTACTCACTATCTGTTGTACTAACAATCTGTTGTACTAACAATCTGTTGTGATAACTATTGTGTTATTTATTGTGGTAGTACTTGTACTCACTACTGGGTTACTTGTGCACTAATTGTTGTTTTAATTGTTGTTCTAATTGTTGTGTGATTAGCTGATCTCAACAATATTGCCCTTCATCGCCGTTATTCAATAATAATTGTTTCCTTGTGTCGATAAACACTACTCTTAAGTTTATATTTTAGTTATTATTTATTCCTTTTTGGAATAACGGGTGCAATTGCATGTCATCTACTTGGGTCAATCAGGCCATCGCAAAAATAGAAGCCGATTATCAACGTTCTGCAGATACGCATCTTATAAAATTAGATCTTCCACAACTTGATGGAATAGACATTTATTTAAAAGATGAGAGTACTCACCCCACTGGTAGCTTAAAACATCGCTTAGCTCGATCACTATTTCTGTATGCGCTCTGTAATGGCTGGATAAAAAAAGATACCCCGATTATTGAATCCTCCTCTGGCAGCACCGCCGTTTCGGAAGCCTATTTTGCAAGATTACTCGGATTACCTTTTATCGCAGTGATGCCAACTTCTACCGCCAAGAAAAAAATCCAACAAATTGAATTCTATGGTGCTCAATGCCATTTTGTCGATAATGGCAGTCAAATGTATGCAGAATCAGAAAGGTTAGCCACTGAGTTAAAGGGTCATTATATGGACCAATTCACTTATGCTGAACGCGCAACAGATTGGCGGGGTAATAACAATATTGCTGACTCGATTTTTAATCAGATGGAAAGAGAACCTCATCCAATTCCAAGTTGGATTGTCATGAGCCCTGGTACTGGAGGTACAAGTGCCACCATTGGCCGCTACATTCGTTATCAACAACAACAAACACAACTGTGCGTCGTTGACCCAGAAAATTCAGTATTTTATGATTACTTTCACAGTGGTGATGCCACTCTGGTTAGTGATAAAAGCAGTAAAATTGAAGGCATTGGTCGACCTCGCGTTGAACCGTCTTTTATTGCTGGTGTGATTGATAGCATGATTAAAATCCCTGATGCCGCCTCAATCGCAACGATTCAGTGGTTAGAACAACTCATCGGGCGTAAAACCGGTGCGTCAACCGGCACAAACTTATACGGCGCATTGTTGCTGGCATCGCAGATGCGAAGTGCCGGTCAAACTGGCTCGATTGTGACCTTGATTTGTGATGCCGGAGAGCGTTATCTAGATACCTATTACAATCCACAATGGATTGAGGACAACATTGGTTGTTTTGAGCACTATCGAGAAAAACTGACCGCGTTTAATGACACAGGTTTACTGAGTTAACTATCCGAACATAAAAAAGCCGTTGAACCTGTGTTCAACGGCTTTTTTATGGCACAACTGTGTTGACACAATTGTGCCTGAAATAAATACCTGCTAATCGATATTCAAATATTTGTGTGTTTGGATAGATAATCGCCAATTACGACTAATACATACTTTTATTGCAAGTTCTGTCGCGCGGGCCTTTTGGCTGATCGGTTGCAAACAAATGGTTTTATCGCTGACATCAATATTTCGCAATAGCTCATCTAATTCTTCAATATGATATTCTGTGGCGATCGGATGTTTAATTTCATTTGCGCGGTTTAATGCTTGTTCGAGCACCTTGTATCCACCTTTCATATTGATTTTAGGTGATACAGTTACCCAAACCTTAGCATGGCATTTCACTTCAAAAGTACCACTGGTTTCAATCTGGATCTTATAACCAGCCTCTATAAAGTCGGTAGTTAACTCTGTTAAATCATACAAGCACGGCTCACCACCGGTTAACACTATGTGCTTAGCCGTAAATCCTTTCTCTGTGAACGCTTGCAATAATGTTTGCCCAGTATGATCAGCCCATCGACCGAGGGTGCCATCCACTTGAATAACTTGATCCGCAGTAACTTTATTTTCAGGTAATACATCCCAAGTTTGCTTAGTATCACACCATGCACAACCCACAGGACAGCCCTGTAAGCGCACGAACAGTGCAGCAACACCAGTATATGAGCCCTCACCTTGTATTGTTTCAAATACTTCGTTAATGGGATATTTCATCGTTTACCTTACTTTTAGCGACAAGTATCGGCTACCTGACTTTCAACGGGGCGGCATTTATAGAGTATTTTGCCATTAGCTGCAAGTATTTACACCTATGGCTTTGCAGTTGGGTCTGCCTTAGGTAAAATATCATTTCTATTTACTTGAACCACTAAGCGTTGATCACACCGATCTTACCCGTCAGTTCAGTACGTTAATGAGTATATCCATGCCAGATGCAAAGCAAAACCCACCAACTAAAGCCCTTGTTGTTTTCAGTGGCGGTCAAGATTCAACTACTTGTGTTATCCAAGCTTTATCACAATATGATGAAGTACATGGGATCACTTTTGATTATGGTCAACGTCATCGTCAAGAAATAGAAGTGGCAAAATCATTGGCAACAGAGTTGAAATTAGCAAGCCATAAAGTCATGGATGCTACCTTGTTAAACGAGTTGGCCATTTCTGCGTTAACGCGTGACGCCATTCCCGTATCACATGATTTGATGAATAATGGTTTGCCAAATACCTTTGTGCCTGGGCGTAATATACTATTTTTAACCTTAGCGGGTATTTATGCTTATCAACTTGGTTGTGAGGTTATCATTACTGGCGTATGTGAAACGGATTTTTCCGGATATCCAGATTGTCGTAACGAGTTTATTCAATCGATGCAATCGTCTTTAGCTTTAGGTATGGACAAACCGATTAAAATCGTTACCCCACTAATGTGGCTCAATAAAGCTGAAACATGGGCATTGGCAGACAAATATCATCAATTAGCCTTAGTGCAACAACAAACGTTAACTTGTTATAACGGTATTATTGGTGAGGGCTGTGGAGATTGTCCTGCATGTTTACTGCGTCAACGAGGCTTAGATGATTATCTGCAAAATAGTCAATCAGTCATGACATCGTTAAACAATAAAATATGACCATATCGTTCACACTCTTTAACTAACAACAGAGGTTTACACTTTAATATCCCTCTGTTGTTATTGCATTATTTTTCATTAAGATACCAAAACGACATAGGGTTAACTCAAAATAACCTTTTTGCGCTACAGTTAACTCAGTGTCTTCAAAACAAATTGGCTTGACTGAAATTTGACGGTGAGTATAGAGGATATTTTGTTAAAACATAAATCAAACACTGTTGGCCTATATCATGTTGTTGTGGTGATCAGCCTCATTTGTATTGGGCTTTTTGCGGCAGATTTACCTTCGCCTTCATTTTGGCCTACTGATCAGTATTTCAGTTATCAGTATGACGCAATTGCTCATGGTCAAGTTTGGCGATTAATCACCGGTAACCTGCTGCATACTAATTTATGGCACTTGCTAATGAATTTAGCCGGTTTCTGGGTCATTATCTTCCTCCATGAAGTTCATTATAAGCAGCACGCCGGTAAATTATTGCTGCTTTTTTTCAGTTTATGCCTGTTAGAGGGCATAGGCTTATATATTTTTTATCCTAGCTTGAAAGCCTATGTGGGGCTAAGTGGATTATTACATGGCTTATTTGTATTTGGCGCGGTAATGGATATCCGCAGAGGTTATCGTTCAGGTTATTTACTCTTGCTCGGTGTCATCATCAAAGTGGGATATGAGCAATTATTTGGTGCGAGCGATAGCATTACTCAATTGATTAATGCGCGAGTTGCCACTGAATCCCATTTTGTCGGCTTAATCAGTGGGATGATCTGTGCATTATGCTGGTCTAGTGTCGTTCACCGTTTTAAGTATAAAAAAGTATAATCTCCGCTTCGCCTTATTGAGCATATTCAGCTCAATTACACTTCAACCAATTTTCGTTGATTGAAGTGACTATTCATTGCCGTTCAACAAACAAGCAAAGGCTCATTTAACACCGTTTAAACTTTGCTCCGCTATTGCACTTTTATCACATAAGCCATGCCACTGATGCTTTAGCTACCGGTAACACTCTCGACCTAGTATCGATCACAAGTCAGTATTGATCACAAGTCAGTGCGCAGCAAGAATATCAATAGACTACTGTATCGAAGCGGTCTAGAACCAATTTGATCCAATCAACACATTGAAGCATTAACCTTTTTGCAGACAATCAAGCTTATCTAGATTACTGGTGACGGGTGCCAACTCGGAAAGACTAACTCAGTGACGGTTACTTGCGCTGATCAGTGCTAGACATTGCCTTTTCAGGCGCTTGTACCACATCATTATTGATAACCTCAGTAACAGGTACATCTATTATTGCCGTATTATTGGTTGCATTCGATTTGAGATTAGCTCGCTCAACCAATTTGTCATACTCGGCTTGGGTGATGAGGTAACTTTTAAGTGGGGGTAAAGGCTTAGCTTGATTGCGACTTGCGGCATCGGTTAGCGGAATATCGAGTAAACCACCAACATCGACTTTCCAATAAATGCTCGCAAAAATAATCAGTAACACGTGTACCGTAACAACAATAATCATTGCATTTGTTGATGTCATTATTCGGGTAATAAGCTTATTAACAACAGAGCCTATTGGGGCTGTATCTGTTTCTGTTTCTGCATCTATCTCAGTCATTCCAGGCGCTGCCAAATTATGTTGAGACTGAGTTGCCCCCAATAATTGCAGTTTAATCTTATTCGCAACTCGTTGTTGATGAGCATGAAGTTGACTGTCATCGACATCCTGTTGTTGAGGATCAATAAAAGGTGTCATATCTTCATTAAAGTCAATCTTAGCAATCTCATTAACTTGAGCGGTTTCATTACCCCACACAGAGGACTCATCAGTGTTAGCGTGGACATTTCGCGTAGGATTGGCCATAGGATACTTATAAAATAATTATGAATAAAGTAATACAGGTTTCATTGCCATAGTATAGCGTTAATCACCGCATAAGCGACACACAGTAAGATTAATTAAGTTAAACATAACGACCAATGGACACTTCACTTAACTCAATGCACTGTTAGCTGTACATCATAAAAGGTTGTTGCATGCTATCCTGCGATAGGGTTTTAGCACAACGAACAGCCTTAATGTTTGCGTCATATGTCTAACCTTTACAGTGGCAGCGTCGAGATTATTAGCTTGTATGAACAAACTATCTTGCTATTTTTTGTACTACAGCTATAGCAGTTCAAACGGATGTAGACCCAAGGATCATATTCAGCTTACACGTGTTCACCAATTTAATGCTATTGTAGTTGGACACTGTTAGACTTGATTTCGATTCATTTCCATTCAACAACACAACGGACAATCATGAATTCATCCATAGCCACATCGTCAGCTCATCAAGATAACTTAACTCATACTGCTTCTGACTATTGTCACAAAGAAGAAACAGCAAACAGTCTTTCCCATGGCTTAGGTATCTTAGCGGGAATAGTCGGCTTAATCCTAATGTTAACCAAAGCCCCTGCACACTTATCATTCATACAATTAGCCGGTGTGTTTATCTATGGCATTAGTATTATTGCGCTGTTTTTGGCCTCAACATTGTACCATTCAAGTAAAACAACACTTTGGCGTCGCCGTTTTAAGATGGCAGATCATTGTGCCATTTATACCCTCATCGCTGGCACTTATACCCCAATGATGTTGATAAGCCTTCAAAGCCCACAAGCTACAAGGGTACTTATCGCCATTTGGGCGTTGGCACTTGGCGGTATTATTTTTAAAACCTTATTTATCGGGCGATTTAAAGCGTTTAGTGTGGTGTTATATTTAGTGATGGGTTGGTTATGTGTCACCGTAATCAGCGATTTAAACCAACACATGAGTGATGTAGGTTTAGGCTTATTATTCGCGGGGGGCTTATTTTATAGTCTGGGAGTGATATTTTATATTGGAAAACGTATTCCCTTTAATCATGCTATATGGCACTTGTTTGTGCTCGGCGGCGCGGTGTCACACTTTTTATGTATCTACTTAACGGTACTCTAAACGTTGATAATACAGTTATTATATCCTCGCTATCACCTATATTGCGATTGTACACTTGATGCTATTTTTATTATCCTTGCCTAATATTCAATATTTAATCATTATTGCGTCTAAAGCATCTTTGTTTGGAATGTAATGGCAACCCTTTCTTCGATGGAGCGTATCTGGTTTATTGTTAACCTCATCCCCAAAGGCAATGTATTACCTTATGGCATAGCCGCCGATTTAGCGGGATTACCAGGACGGGCGCGTTACGTATCACGAGCCCTAAAATTAGCACCACAATCATTAGCATTACCATGGCATCGTGTCATTAACAGCCAAGGAAAAATATCATTCGCTAACAATACTGAACCTTTTCGAACCCAACAAGAATTATTAAGATTAGAAGGTATAGAAGTGAACGCAGGCAAGATTTCATTGTCTCAATATCAATGGAAACCTGATATTGCCACATTGGTAATGACATTACCCTTTTAATATCAGATTGTTAACTGTTTTTATACTTTAAGGTAATTATACATTGGCAAATAAATTAACTCGCTTATTCACGTTGATCTTGTGTATTAGTCCTGTGATTTTCGCACACGCCTCTGACAACCAACCGCTGACTTCAGATGCTGAGATGACGGAGCCATTAGGTGTGTCACAAACCGCTGTTATCGGAAAACAAGGTGAACAAGTTAATCCAACTGCGGCATTAAGTGGTATCCAAAAAGCGGCTATTTTATCACCCTTGACGGCCCACACCGCTAATTACAACGTATTTTATGGCAGCATTGAATTAGGTGTAGCAAATTATCGCTTACCTGCAACCGATAGCGGTTTTTACAGTTATCATTTTGATAGCGATGTCAGTTTATTCATACTGTCTGATCAACGTCACCTTAAAAGCGAGTTCACCCTAGAAGATGGTAAATTGGTGCCATTTAGATACATACATGAACGGACAGGTACAGGCAGTGATTACACAGAACAGACTGCATTTGCCAAAGCCCAACAATTTATTCATACCATCTATAAGCAGGAAGCATTAAAACTGCCATACGAAGAAAAAGTATTTGATCCTTTAATGGTGCAATTACAATTTAGAATGGATCTCGCTGCAAATATAAGACCGTTAGATTATAAAATGGTTAAAGAAAAAGAAGTCGATGACTATCAATTTAGAGTATTAGGCAAAGAAAAAGTCATCATAGAAAGCGGCACTTACGATACGGTTAAGGTTGAAGTTGTTCGCGATAGTACCAAAAGACAGACATTTTTCTGGATGGCACCAGATTTAGCTTATCTACCGGTGCGATTAAGTCATTTTTCAAAAGGCAGCAAGCAACTGGATATTCAGCTAGCAAGCTATCAATTTGAACAAGCATTGCCACCAATGACCCCCGTGCTCATTGATGGTCCTGAGCATGAAGGTTCAGCAGCGCTTGATAAACTAGTGGCAGATGCTGAAAATGACGCAGGCATCAGTGAGTCAGAATTAGACAACATTAAGCAATTAGCGACGGATTAACTCACCTTTACGGAATAACGTCCACTCACCTGGCTGTAAAATAACCCAATTTTCATTATTGGTTAACGGTCGGGTGGCAATTACTGTCACCACGTCATTGGGGGTGGTTTCTTGACTAAAATCGATGACCACATCGGTATCGATCAAGGTTGCCTTTCCAAATGGAGCTCGGCGAGTGATGTGGCATAAATTATTGGTACAGTAAGTCATTAAGTCTATGCCGTTACTGAGCAACATATTAAATACACCTAGTTGTCTTATTTCATCGGCAAGTTGGCCAATATACTCAAACACCTCATTCATATTGTCAGGTTCATACTCACCAAATTTATTGACCACAGATTCCAATATCCAGCAGAAAGCCAGTTCACTGTCAGTTTCTCCAACAGGTTGAAACCGTGACACGATAAATTTAGTCTGATAATCAGTTAATTGACCATTATGCACATAGGTCCAATAACGGCCCCAAAGCTCACGACTAAATGGGTGAGTATTGACCAAGGACACACAGCCTCGATTTGCCTGGCGAATATGACTGATCACTATTTCACTTTTAATTGGATATGACTTAATGAGCTCTGCAATATGTGACTTACTGCTAGGACAAGCATCTTTAAAGGTGCGGTGTCCTTTGCCTTCATAGAAGGTAATCCCCCAGCCATCAACATGAGGACCCGTTACCCCACCGCGCTCAGCTAAGCCCGTAAAACTAAATACAATATCCGTTGGTACATTGGCACTCATCGCCAGTAATTCACACATTAACCTTGCCTTTTTATTGCCATATTGAGCTAAACACTTCTTATAAACGTATTGTATATACTAAGCTTATTGAGTGGAATATTTCTGTCACACAAATATTTAAACAATTGTTTGAAAAACACTTGTAATCGAGTCTGCATAAGGTTAACTTTTACGTGACACAGGTCTGACCACGATCGAATCTGTGAATAAGATCAACAATTGACGGGCTATTCATTACCTATTTTGAATAGTTTTAAGGAGAAGTACATTGACCACCCTACTTTGGATCATCGCGATGATCTTTGTGCTCGGCGCTATGGCATACCTAAGGGTATCCCTACTATCAACCACAGTTGCAGCAGCCATTGTGCTCGTTGTCGGTAGCACTTTAGACATTACTGGTGTAATTGCATGGATTATTTTCATTGTTATTGCACTGCCACTCAATATCAAATCATTCAGGCAGAATTTTATCAGTCGCCCACTGATAAAAGTGTATCGCGGTATTATGCCAGAGATGTCTTCAACAGAAAAAGAAGCCATTGAAGCTGGTACTACGTGGTGGGAAGCAGATTTGTTTGCCGGTAACCCTAACTGGAGCAAATTACACAACTACCCAAAAGCACGGTTAACTGCCGATGAACAAGCATTCCTAGATGGTCCGGTTGAAGAAGTCTGTAAAATGCTTAATCAACATGAAGTGTCTCATGTGCTTGGGGATTTACCACCGGAGATCTGGCAATTCTTAAAAGATCATGGCTTCTTCGCGATGATCATCAAGAAAAAATTCGGTGGTCTTGAATATTCAGCTTATGCTCAATCATGTGTGTTACAAAAGTTGGCCGGCGTGAGTAGCGAACTAGCCTCTACAGTAGGCGTACCCAATTCACTAGGCCCTGGCGAGCTATTGCAACATTACGGTACTAAAGATCAGCAAGATCATTACTTACCACGTTTAGCGAAAGGCTTAGAAGTGCCATGTTTTGCATTAACGAGCCCTGAAGCAGGCAGTGATGCTGGTTCAATCCCAGATTTCGGCGTTGTATGTAAAGGTGAATTCCAAGGCGAAGAAGTTCTTGGCATGAAACTAACGTGGAACAAACGTTATATTACGTTAGCACCTGTCGCGACCGTATTAGGTCTTGCATTTAAACTACGCGACCCTGATCACCTTTTAGGTGACAAAGAAGAATTAGGCATTACTTGTGCGCTTATCCCTACGGATGTTCCTGGTGTTGAAACCGGCCGTCGTCACTTCCCATTGAACTGTATGTTCCAAAATGGTCCAACACGCGGAAACGAAGTGTTTGTGCCATTAAGCTTCATTATTGGTGGTCCAGAAATGGCAGGCCAAGGGTGGAGAATGTTGGTTGAATGTTTGTCAGTGGGTCGTGGTATTACCCTACCCTCAAACTCAGCCGGTGGAGTAAAAACCGCCGCGGTAGCGACTGGAGCTTACGCTCGTATTCGCCGCCAATTTAAATTACCTATCGGTAAGTTAGAAGGTATTGAAGAGCCAATGGCGCGTATTGGTGGTAACGCATACTTAATGGATGCTGTTGCCACATTAACGACTACTGCTATCGATTTAGGTGAAAAACCTTCGGTGATTTCTGCCATCGTTAAGTACCACTTAACCGACAGAATGCAAAAGTGTGTTATTGATGCAATGGACATTCATGGTGGTAAAGGTGTTTGTCTTGGCCCTAATAACTATTTAGGCCGTGGCTATCAAGCAGCACCGATTGCAATTACCGTAGAAGGTGCAAACATACTGACTCGTTCAATGATCATTTATGGTCAAGGCGCAATACGCTGCCACCCATATGTATTGGCCGAAATGGAGTCTGCATTTGATACGGATGCAAACCGTGGTTTAGCTAACTTTGACGCCGCGATATTTGGTCATATTGGTTTTGCAACATCTAACTTCATTCGTAGCTTCTGGATGGGCTTAACCTCATCTCGTTTCTCCAATAGCCCTTACTCAGATAAAACTAAACGTTATTATCAACAGATGAACCGTTTCAGTGCTAACTTAGCATTATTATCTGATTTAGCGATGGCAACCCTTGGTGGCAACCTAAAACGTAAAGAGCGTATTTCTGCTCGTTTAGGTGACTTGTTAAGTCAGCTGTACCTAACCTCTGCCACATTAAAACGTTATCAAGACGATGGCCGTTTAACTGAAGATTTACCGTTAGTGCAATGGGCTGTTGAAGATTCGTTATACAAGTTACAAGATTCGTTAGATGACTTGCTTAACAACTTCCCAATGGGCTTAGGCATTGCGCTTCGTGCGGTGATCTTCCCATTCGGTCGTCCAATTAAGCGTCCAAGTGATGTATTAGATCACAAAGTAGCTAAGATTATGCAAACCCCCTGTGCTAGCCGTGACCGTTTAGGTAAAGGCCAGTTCTGGACGCCATCTGAGTTCAATCCTGTTGGTATCCAAGAACAAACGTTTAAGGATATCCTAGCTGCAGAACCACTGTATGACAAAGTCTGTAAAGCTGCCGGTAAACGTCTACCATTTATGTGGTTAGACAAAGTTGCTGCAGAAGGTAAAGCGCTTGGTGTGTTAAGCGACAGCGAAATCGCTTTACTTGAACGAGCTGAAATTGGTCGTTTGAAATCAATTAACGTTGATGACTTCGATACCGATGAGCTCCGCGCGCAACTAGCGCCTAAAGCTAAGCGAGAAAAAGCAGCCTAGCTGCCTAGGTTATAAACCTAAAGTAAAAAGGGTAAAGCGCAAGCTTTACCCTTTTTTATTGCTACAGATTGTTCAGATAGACAAAGGGTTAACATGAAGCACTTTACCGGATTACAATTAATGCAAGCCATGCTCAATGGCGATATCCCAGCTCCCTCCATCACCAAAACCATGCCAATGACGGCCATTGAAGTGAGCCAAGGATCGGTTACCTTCGAGGCCTTCGCTGATGAGCGTCACTTAAACCCTATGGGTGGCGTTCATGGTGGTTTTGCCGCCACGGTATTAGACTCGGCAACGGCATGTGCAGTTCATTCAGCCTTGCCTGCTGGTGTCGGCTATTCAACCATAGATTTAAACATTAAGATGGTCCGCCCAGTACCGCAAAAACAACGTTTATTAGCCAAAGGTAGCGTGATGAACTTGTCTACATCATTGGGCATTGCTGAAGCAACATTAACCACTGAAGACGGCAAACTATTGGCCACGGCAACAGCAAGCTGCTTAATTTTACGTGGCGCATAGCTATTTCTCTATAAGAATGACCCGGTCACCATAAAGTCACCTATAAAGAGATCGCAACCACAATAAAATCGTCGATTAAACTGCCGCCGAAAAAGCTAAAAAGCCAGTCATTTGCATAACTGGCTTTTGACATCACTCAAAAAAGTAAAGTTAGTCGTCTTGTAATTCTATTTCTAACTGCTTCGCCACCGCTTGCGGTGAGCTGCTATTACGGGCAAATAAGCTATAAGCAACAGGAATAACAATCAAGGTAAAGAAAGTCGCCAGTAAAATACCTGACAACACCACTACCCCTATTACAAATCGAGTTTCAGCCCCTGCTCCACTGGACAACACTAATGGAATAGCGCCTGCAGCAGTGGTAATACCGGTCATTAAAATGGGCCGTAAACGTTGAGTCGAAGCTTGTAAAATCGCTTGTTGAAACTCAACACCTCGGTCGCGTAATTGATTGGCAAATTCAACGATTAAGATACCGTTTTTAGCAGCCAAGCCAACCAGCATGATAATTCCAATTTGACTGTAAATATTGATACTTTGGTCTGTAAACCATAACCCAATTAGCGCACCTAAAGTCGCGAGTGGTACAGTTAACATAATCACCAAAGGATGAATATAGCTTTCAAACTGTGCCGCAAGCACTAAAAAAACAATTCCCAATGCTAGTAAGAATACAAAGTTCATCGAGTTACCCGACTCTTGGTAATCTAACGATGGACCTTTATAACTGATCACCGCTTCTGCAGGTAAATACGTCACAGCAAGTTCATTGAGATAATCTAACGATTCACCCAGAGTATAATCATCTGCTAAGTTGGCTTCTAACGTGATGGCACGCATACGATTGTAGCGATTTAACGAACTCGCATCGGCAAACTCTTCAACCGAGACTAAGTTTGATAACGGGATCAGTTCTTGCGAGCGGTCAGAACGAACATAAATGTTCTCCATATCAGTCGCAGTACTTTGATTATCACGATTACCTTCAACAATAACATCATACTCCTCGCCATCGCGCATAAAGGTTGTGACCAAGCGCGACCCCAGCATTGACTCTAATGTTCTGCCAATATGGGAAATCGACACACCTAAATCTGCCGCGCGTTCCCGATCAATTACCACTCTCAACTGTGGTTTGGTTTCTTGATAATCGTGATCTAAACCAATGATTTTATGATTCTCTTTGGCTTTATCAAGCATAATATCACGCCACTCCGCCAGTTCTTCGTAGCTTGGACCACCGATAACAAACTGCACAGGTTTACCCACACCGCGACCAAACGCTTGGCGCATAATCGGGAAAGCACGAATGCCGGCTAAATCTGATAAGCGATTACGGATATCGACAATAATTTCATTAGCACTGCGGCGCTCAGCCCAATCTTCGAGCACAATGATCGCCATACCATTTGAAAAATCAGCAGAGGTTCCAAAACCACGAGGGGCACGGATCAATAAGCGCTTAATTTCGCCGCTTTCAACCAGTGGCATTAACCGACCTTCGACTTCATCCATGTATTTTTCAATGTATTCAAAGCTTGCGCCTTGAGGACCATTAACAATTAAAAACATAGAACCCCGGTCTTCTTGTGGGGCAAATTCTTGGGGGATTTTATTCAATAAAAACCCACTTAATGCAAACGAGAACAGTACAATTAATGACACTAAAATCGGTTTTTTCATGCCCGCTTGTAAACTTATCAAATACCAACTTGATAGCTTACTCATCATCTTATCGACTTGTTTAACTAACCACGGGTCTTGGTTTGCGGGTTTTAATAATTTTGAGCACATCATCGGGCTTAACGTTAACGCCACAATACTGGAAAAAATCACTGCCGCGCTCATGGTGACCGCAAACTCTTTAAACAGCTTGCCTAAATCACCCTCTAAGAAGGTGATCGGCATAAACACAGCAACAAGTACCAAGGTTGTTGCCACCACGGCAAATGCCACTTCACGCGCGCCTAAGAAGGCTGCTTTTAACGGTGAATCGCCTTCTTCAATACGTCGATGAATATTTTCGAGCATCACAATGGCATCATCGACCACCATGCCAATGGCGAGGATCATCGCCAACAATGTCAGTAAGTTGATGGTATACCCTAGTGCATATAGCACTATAAAGGTCCCCATTAAAGATACGGGCACAGTGATGGCTGGAATTAACATCGCTCGCACGGAACCTAAAAACAAGTAAATAACGATAATAACTAACACCATGGCAATAAACAGTGTTTTATAAACCTCAGCAATAGAGGCTTCAATAAACACTGAGCTGTCATATGATCGTTTAATCTTCATGCCGGCTGGCAATGTTGGGTTAAGCTTGTCTACCAAGATATTCGCCGCGCGCGCGACGTCCAGGGTATTAGCCGTAGATTGTTTACTGACGCCTAAGCCAATCATCGCCTCTTTGTTGCCTCGGAAGATAATACGCTCTTCCTCGGAACCAATTTCTACTTTGGCGACATCACTTAATTTAATTAAATAACCGTCCTCACCTTGCTTGATCACTAAGTTAGAAAAGTCATTCGCCGTTTTAAATACCCTGTCTAGGCGCACCGTAAAGTGACGATCTTTCGATTCGATTGACCCGGCTGGCAATTCAACATTTTCAGAGCGTAACGCATCTTCAACATCAGAGACGGTTAGATTGCGCGAAGCTAACGCTTGACGGTCAATCCAAATTCGCAAGGCATACACCTTGCCGCCACCTAAACGTAATGTCGACACCCCATCAATTACGGCAAAACGATCGACTAAATAACGATTGGCATAATCCGTAAGCTGCAAGATATCCATTTGATCGGACACTAAATTCAGCCACATAATCACTTCGTCGCTGCCGTTGGCTTTGTAAATGGATGGCGCATCGGCTTCTTCTGGAAGCTGCTCTAATAAACCAGAGATGCGGTCGCGCACATCATTGGTCGCAGCCTCAATATCTCGATTAATATCAAACTCAATAGTGACATTTGAACGGCCATCACTACTGGAAGAACTAATATGACGTATCCCTTCTACACCACTGATCTTGTCTTCGATAAGTTGGGTAATTCGACTCTCGACGACAGAAGCACTGGCGCCACGATAACTGGTCTCGACCGACACAATCGGCGGATCAATATTTGGGTACTCCCGCAAGGGTAATTTACCGAATGATACTAAACCTAATACAATCAGTAAGATACTAATAACAGATGCAAAAACCGGTCTTTTAACCGATAAGTCAGTTAAGATCATGCCGACTTCTCCATTGCTTCAATAAGAGCAAAATTGAAGTTTTCAGCTTGTTGAACTTGAACCTTATCTCCAGGTCGAACTTTTAAAATACCGCGAATAATCACTTGCTGATCAACCTTAAGCCCTTTGGTTATTTCAACCCAACCTCGCGTCCGGGTGCCTAAGGTAACTTGTTGCTGTTCAACTTTATTTTCTGCATTAACCACATACACATAATGTTTGTTTTGAATAGGAATAATAGCGGCTTCTGGTAACAATAATGCTTCACGACTTTGCTTAATAAGACGGACTTTCATTAGCATGCCGGGCAGTAACTTATAATCATCATTAGGCATTACCGCACGCACGACTACCGCTCGGGTTTCAGGGTTAACCCTGCTGTCAATCGAGGTCACAACGCCTTTGAATATCTGGTCTGGATAAGCAACGGCTCTGGCTTCCACTAATTTACCTGGTTGTAATTCTTGGATAAAACGTTCTGGCACTGAAAAGTCTAATTTGATTTTACTCACATCATCTAACGTACTGATTTGCTCACCAGGGGTAACCAAACTGCCGACACTCACTTGGCGTAAGCCTAATTTACCTGCAAATGGCGCTTTAATAGTGCGATCATTGAGTGCCGCTTTTGCTTGCTCGACTTCCGCACGAGTGGTATCGATTAAACTTTGTAACCGGTCTCGTTCTAATTCTGCGATGGTTTTGCTGGTGACCAATGAACGGATACGATCCAATTCACGTAGATTTTCAATTAATTTGATTTCAGTGACGGCCACTTTGGCTTTATGTTCGTCATTTCTCAATTGCACTAATAGCTTACCTTTTTCGACCAAATCACCATCTTTAAAATTAATATTGGTTACAATTTCAGTGATTTTTGATGTCACTATGATCGATTCATACGCTTTTCCTGTACCTAAAGCTTCTACTTCATCACGAATAGGCATAATCGCCACGTTAGCTACAACCACATTAGGTATAGGTCTCGGACGTTGAATGACGGCCTCTTGAGGAAACATTAAATAGTAAGCCGACAGCGCAGCCAACACTATGGCGATCAGTACAATTATCTTTTTCATTTCAGGTCCGTAACCATCGAAGGTTAAATGAATTATATATATGATTTTTAACTTGTATGATTGTACTTAGCAATAAAACTACATCAAGTTGTTTTACTTTCATTTACAAACTACGAACATATCAAGCAAAAGGTTCACATCGAAATTATATGCACTATATTGTGCTTTTAAAGCAATAATAATGCATATTTTTTGCTTTTTACGCATTATGTGAATATCAATCCAATATATACTCAAGTGAATTCAAACTGCAGGTTTTAATTTCTGAAAGTTATCATTAATTGTATCACCGAGCGTGTCAG
>NZ_JBEOPP010000083.1:0-15860 GCF_040310185.1 Shewanella sp. T24-MNA-CIBAN-0130
TTGGGATATCGCCAAGCGGTAAGGCACTGGGTTTTGATCTCAGCATTCCAAGGTTCGAATCCTTGTATCCCAGCCATCTTTGGCAATGTAGCTCAGCTGGTTAGAGCACAGCACTCATAATGCTGGGGTCGCAGGTTCAAGTCCCGCCATTGCTACCATATTTATTAGGTAGAGTGAGTATTATTTGCGCTAGCTGGTAAAGCCAAAGTTTACTCTGAAATAAAAAGAGTATACTGTAAGTTAAAATTTGATGCGGGAATGGTGGAATTGGTAGACACGCCAGATTTAGGTTCTGGTGCCGCGAGGTGTGAGAGTTCAAGTCTCTCTTTCCGTACCATCAAATTTTAGTTAAATTAAATGGTTTCTCTGCTTTAAAATAAATAGTTGTTATTGGGGTATCGCCAAGCGGTAAGGCACTGGGTTTTGATCTCAGCATTCCCAGGTTCGAATCCTGGTACCCCAGCCAAATTCTGAAAAGCCCGTCTATTAAGACGGGCTTTTTGTTGGATTTTTTTAGATACCAATCACGTTAACCCCAATTGAAGCCTTCAGAGTTGGGTGCAGATCAATGCAGAATCAAACTTTAGCCTGCTGTGAACTCCCGCAAAATGAGTCGATAATTAATACAGTAGGTAAAATTTATCAAGAGTATTTTCCTATCAACACGATTGATTCTATCCGTTATCTATTTTACTTACTGTTCTTGAACCCTCAAGGGACTTCTATCTTGATGGTGGGTTGGCTGCGCCATTACCCGTGAGAGAAGCGTATCGCCGCGACGCTCGTAAAATTGTGGTTATTCGCACGGTTAATGCCCATTTTCATGCACAATCTGCTTGGGTACATAAGCTCAAATCATGGATTGGTGTGTCAGGGGACTGTCCCAAAACAATTGATTACTTGGTTCCGCATGAACAAGAGCTCGCTTTTATCGCTAACCCACCTGAAGATGTCGAGGTCATTCAAATTTTGCTGATGACAATCTTTAAAGCAAATTGTTAGCCAGTACAGATATCGATTTACGTCATGGTTATGGTACTGGCATCGCTGCGGGCAATGCTTTTTACAGACTCAGCAAGCATTTTATGCAACACATTCAGTGCATCAGTTAGATAAACGGCAGTCGTTTGCTTTCAGACAAGAAATGACCGCTTAATGGAACTCATTGTTGGTCTAAGGCCGATATGAGAGAGCTCGTGGACGGTGCATTGATTAAAAGGGCTAAGCCCTAATGACAAGCCAATCAATGCACGTTGAATTGATCGTTTGAACCTTACGGCATGGTTTTACGGGTAATTGCCGGATATCAGTCATTCAATAATGGTTAATGTCTCGTAATGCCGGTTGAGCACCAACCAACAAACAAAAACGCACTCAATTGAGTGCGTTTTTTATGTCAGCGTTAAGCCTAATCGAATAAAGATTAGTGGCGAAACATCGCAGAAATTGACTCTTCGTTACTAACACGACGGATCGCTTCGGCTAATACTGCAGACATGGTCAGCTGAGTCACTTTAGCCACTTTCATCATTTCAGGGCTTAATGGCACAGTGTCTGTGACGATAACTTCATCGATAACAGAATTAGTAATATTTTCAGCCGCATTACCTGAGAATACAGGGTGAGTAGCATAAGCGAACACGCGGTTAGCGCCATGTTCTTTTAATGCTTCTGCAGCCTTACATAAGGTGCCGCCAGTGTCGATCATGTCATCAACAATAATGCAATCACGGCCTTGAACATCACCAATGATGTGCATTACCTGAGCCACGTTTGCCTGTGGGCGACGCTTATCGATAATTGCAAGATCAGTATCATCTAATAGCTTAGCAACTGCACGAGCGCGAACTACACCGCCAATATCAGGAGATACAACAACAGGGTTTTCAAATTTCCTGGCGAGCATGTCTTCAAGTAACACAGGGCTACCGAATACGTTATCAACAGGGACATCAAAGAAACCTTGAATTTGCTCAGCGTGTAAGTCACAAGTCAATACGCGGTCAACACCCACGCTTGACAAGAAATCTGCAACCACTTTCGCTGTAATAGGCACACGTGCACTGCGCACACGGCGGTCTTGACGAGCATATCCGAAGTAAGGAATAACGGCAGTAATACGACCCGCTGATGCACGACGTAATGCGTCAACCATGACAATAAGCTCCATGAGATTATCGTTCGTGGGTGCGCAAGTAGATTGGATAATGAACACATCCGCACCACGTACATTCTCGTTTATTTGAACACTGATTTCACCGTCGCTGAAACGGCCTACAACGGCGTCGCCAAGTTTGCAAAATAAACGGTCGGCAATCTTAGCGGCTAGATTTGGGGTAGCGTTACCAGCAAAGAGCTTGATGTCGGGCACTTTATGAACCTCAGGTGTTTGCTTTACAATTAAAGGCTAGATCAATTTTATGTGTTGTCACTCAAAACTGACCCAGAAGATATTATGTTTTCAGAGTTGCTCAAGCCGTATTTGTAATGGCGACTTATTCATCCCTTTTGCGACAAACCCTCGCATATCAGCCGGTAATTCGGCTAAAGCGTCAAGGGCTTGTTGCGAATGTGTAAATTCCCCGAACACGCATGCGCCTGTTCCGGTCATTCTCGACGGCGCATATTCTACCAGCCAGCTTAAGGCATTGGCAACTTGAGGGTGCCTAGTTGTGACCAGTTTCTGACAGTCATTGGTCCATTTTCGAGTCATTAAGGTGTTTATATCAACTTTCGGGGTGTTGCGGGGCAAATCAGGATCTTGGAAGATATCCTTGGTTGACACATGCACATCCGGCACAATGACTAAGTACCACGACTCTGTTGGTTCTACTGTGATCAACTTTTCTCCTACGCCCTCGGCAAACGCAGATAAACCATTAATAAAAACAGGGACATCCGCACCAAGCGTTAAGCCTATTTCAGCCAGTTTACTGGGTGATAAATTGGTTTTCCATAAGGCATTTAGGGCCACTAATGTGGTTGCAGCATCAGATGAACCGCCCCCTAGACCGCCACCCATAGGTAATAATTTGTCTAACCAGATATGTGCGCCGCCTTCATATTGGGCGTATCTCTGGAGTGATTTTGCGGCTTTAAGAATTAAGTTATCGCTGTCAGCAACAGAATCGCTAATATTTGAATGTAGAACCAAATCAGGTGTGTCGGTAATATGAAAATCAAGATAGTCACAATGGTCAATAAATTGAAACAGAGTTTGTAATTCGTGATAGCCATCGGCTCGCTGGCCAGTAACATGTAAAAATAAATTCAATTTTGCGGGAGCAGGCCAACTTATTGATGCTGATTTGTGTGAGCTCGTGGATGTCATGTTCGTTTCACTACCTTGTTTAATAACCCGCGTAACATTAAGGATTAAACGCTTATTTTGTTCTGGCTGCTACCGCTGTCCATTGATTACTTTGAATCTTAATTTGTACATTTTCACGTTCAATTTTTAACAGCTTAGGCACTAATGCGCCACTTTGATGGTGCCAACTGAGAAAACTGACCGACCAATTTGCTTGGGGATCGTGACTGATTAATTGTTTAATTGTGCCATCAGGATTATAGCTGACAATGTTATCATTATTGCCAATTTGGCCGGTGATCCATAACGGAAGGCTTTCTAGGGGGATTGACCATCCGCTAATCGCTTTCAGTAAATCTTGTGCATTACTGTCACGATATATTTTGCCGTCAACTTCAAGTGTCGCCATCCCCTGATCCGTCTTAAGGGATAATACCGTTGTGCCTAATACAGTTGTTAACCGTAAATCATTGGCTGCCGGTTGATGTAACCAGTATATATTGGTGCTGAATTTGTCTTCAGATGTCTTAACGGCAATTTTACCTTGAAGTTCCCATGCTTTAGCTTGAGCTGCGTTTTTCACCGTTATCGGGATAAAATCGTCAGATGGGGTGACACTACAACCGGCTAATAAAAGCACCGCGGTAATGAAAGCTATATGAAATAAAGAGGCAGATAAACGCAATGGATTGCCTAACAGTGGTTTAAGATTATCTTATGATACTGGGCTTAAGCCATTATGTAAAAATGCTTTTTACAAAATTAATGTGATATTAATGTACTGGTTTACATAATACTTAGGTGAATAAAAAATAAAAATTTAGACATTTATTCGGTTTTGTTAACCCAATTGTGTTTTTAGTTGGTTCAATTCAGTAGAATAGACTAATTAACGTCACCGAAAAGAACTTGATACTGTCAAATGAGCCTAGTAATAATCGGGATAAACCATAAAACCGCCACGGTAGATTTGCGTGAAAAAGTCGCTTTCTCTCCAGACCGCATTCATGACGCAATGAAAAGCTTGGCCAGTCGCACCCGCACGGGTGAGGCCGTTATTGTGTCTACCTGTAACCGAACTGAGCTGTATTGCAATAATGCCAATAAGGAAGACATTATTGAATGGTTAGAGGATTACCATAATTTAGACCATAGTGATTTAATGCCGTGTATCTACGCCTATGAAGAACAAGTTGCCGTCAAGCATTTAATGCGAGTGGCATCGGGTTTAGATTCTCTGGTGTTAGGTGAACCGCAAATTTTGGGACAGGTCAAACAAGCGTTTGTGAAAGCTAAAGAAGCTGGCACCATAGCGTTAACGATTGACCGTTTGTTTCAAAATACCTTTTCTGTGGCTAAAAAAGTGCGCACTGAAACTGAAATCGGTGCCGCAGCCGTCTCTGTTGCTTTTGCGGCAGTCAGCATGGCGAAACATATTTTCTCATCATTGAGCACCACTAAGGTGTTACTCATTGGTGCAGGAGAAACCATTGAGTTAGTTGCCAAGCACCTTAAAGATAACGGTGTCGCTTCTATGGTGGTGGCGAATCGCACTCTCCAACGTGCCCAAGCCATGTGTGAAGAGTTTAATGCAACAGCAATTACCTTAGAACAAATTCCAGACTTTCTCGCTAAAGCCGATATCGTGATATCCTCTACCGCCAGTCCTTTGCCTATTTTAGGTAAAGGCATGGTCGAAAAAGCGCTAAAACAGCGTCGTCATCAACCTATGTTGTTGGTGGATATTGCAGTTCCAAGAGATATTGAAGCCGAAGTCGGTGAGTTAGACGACGCATTCCTTTATACTGTAGACGATCTGCATAGCATAATTGAACAGAACATGGCTTCACGTAAAGAAGCCGCCGAGCAAGCAGAATTAATTACTGAAGATCAATCACACTTGTTCATGGAGTGGATTAAGTCTTTAGAGTCAGTCAACAGTATTCGCGAATATCGCAGCCAGAGCTTGGCGATTAAAGATGAATTAGTTGAGCGTGCCCTGAATAAATTGTCTCAAGGCAGTGATAGTGAACAAGTGATACTAGAGTTAGCTAATAGGCTAACTAATCGTTTGATACACTCACCTACACAAGCGCTCACATCAGCAAGCCGTCAAGGTGATTTGAATACGTTAGGCCAATTAAGAACTGCGCTTGGTTTAGATAAAAACTAAGGTTAGCGAGCTAAATGAAAGAATCCGTTATCCGCAAGCTTGAAGGCTTGCTAGAGCGTAATGAAGAAGTATTGGCGTTACTCAGTGATGCTAGCGTGATAGCCGATCAAGACCGCTTTCGTGCATTATCCAAAGAATATGCTCAACTTGAAGATGTGGTAAAAGAGTTTACTGCATTCCAACAAGCCCAAAAAGATTTCGACTACGCCAAAGAGATGCTTGAAGAAGACGATCCTGAAATGCGCGAAATGGGCCAAGATGAGTATAAACAAACAAAGCAAGCGTTAGAAAAGCTTGAAGATGAATTACAAGTATTACTCTTGCCCACCGATCCAAACGATGACACCAATGCGTTTCTTGAAATTCGCGCGGGTGCAGGTGGTGATGAAGCGGCTATTTTTTCCGGTGATTTGTACCGCATGTATTCACGTTATTGTGAAGCCAACCGCTGGCAAATGGAAATCATGAGCGTTAATGAAGGTGAACATGGCGGCTTCAAAGAAATTATTGTTAAAGTCAGTGGTGACGGTGCTTACGGTAAGCTAAAGTTTGAGTCCGGTGGACACCGTGTTCAACGTGTGCCAGAAACCGAATCTCAAGGTCGTGTGCATACCTCTGCTTGTACTGTAGTGGTATTGCATGAAGTGCCCGAAGCCGAAGCTGTGTTGATTAATGCTGCTGATTTAAAAGTCGATACATTCCGCGCGTCTGGTGCGGGTGGTCAGCATGTTAACAAAACCGATTCTGCTATTCGTATTACTCATATTCCATCTGGCATTATTGTTGAGTGTCAGGATCAACGTTCACAGCATAAAAACCGTGCCCAAGCGATGAGTGTATTGGCCGCGCGTATTCAAGCTGTTGAAGATGAAAAAAGACGCAGCGCTGAAGAAACAACACGTCGTAGTTTAGTGGCCAGTGGTGATCGTTCTCAACGTATTAGAACGTATAATTACCCACAGGGTCGCGTAAGTGATCATCGAATCAACTTAACGCTATATCGCTTGAATGAAGTTATGGAAGGCGATTTAGATGTCTTGCTAGAGCCTATTATGCAAGAACATCAAGCAGATATGCTTGCAGCGTTAGCTGACGATTAAGGAGTGATCTTGACTCAGTCTTCGTATTCAACAATTGCAGAAGTTCTACAATGGGCTTATTCACAATTAGCCGCAACCTCTGAATCTGCCCATATAGATGCAGAAGCACTGCTATTGCATTGTTTGAATAAAAATCGTAGTTTTTTATATACTTGGCCTGAGCGGCAGCTTACTAGTGATCAATTTAAAGCCTATAGCCAGATGATTGATAAGCGTCAAAAGGGGACGCCGGTTGCGCATATCATTGGTGAGCGAGAGTTTTGGTCATTACCCTTTATTGTTGATGACTCGACCCTTATTCCAAGACCTGATACCGAGATTTTAGTTGAAACAGCACTGAACTTATCAGTGCGTCACAATGCTAAAGTATTGGATTTAGGCACAGGAACAGGGGCTATAGCATTGTCTTTAGCATCGGAGCGACCTAAATGGCGCATTACTGCTATTGATAATGTTCTTGACGCTGTCGAGCTTGCCAAAGCTAATCGCGGCAATCTTAATTTACTCGATGTGGAAATTATCCAGTCAGACTGGTTTTCTGCGGTTGAGCAGCGTGATTTTGATTTGATTGTGTCTAACCCGCCTTATATCGATGAAGCCGATGAGCATCTTCATTTAGGGGATGTTCGCTTTGAGCCACAAAGTGCGCTAACCGCAGGAAATGAAGGTTATGCTGATCTGTTTTACATTGCCGCTCAAGCGCGTGAGCATTTACTTCCCGGGGGTTATTTATTGCTTGAACATGGTTATGAGCAAGCAATCAAAGTGCGTAAAAAGCTCATCGAACTAGGCTATAAAAATGTTGCTACGGTGCGTGACTTTGGCAGTAATGATCGCTGCACGCTAGGGCAATGGGGTGATTAATATTCCTGCAATCAATAGGCGTTTCCCCCTCTAAAGATATAAACAACAAATAAATATCAACAATCGTGATATTGGTACACGGCTGATTGATAGCGTACACTAGCCGCCTTTTACTTTTACCTTCTCAATGAGACTTCATCAATGGAAACATTTTACAGTTTATATCCAGCGGTAAAGCATACTCACATGCTGTTAGTTGCCACAAGTGTGACCTTTTTTATCGTGCGTTTTGTTTTACATTTACGTCAGTCTCCTATTATGGACAAAAAGTTTGTGAAAGTGGCGCCACATGTTGTTGATACTTTTTTACTACTGTCAGGCTTTACCCTTTGCTTTATGATCAAACAGTATCCTTTTGTCGATCCATGGATGACCGAAAAAATAATCTGTGTGGTGGCATACATTGCTTTAGGTGTCATGGCACTAAAATCTAACCGTAATAAGCTGTTTAAGTTTTTTGCTTTTATCGGCGCAATTGGTTGGGTAGTGTTAGCGGCCAAACTGGCTTATTTTAAACAAGTCGTCTTAATGGGTTAATTGGTTTTAATGGCAAAATATCTTCTTAATGATGCAGTTTCGATCCCCGAAACTGCATTTGAACTATCTGAACACCTTGGCTTTTCAACATCCAAATCTGCTATGTGGGCGTGGTATGAAATGGCCGGTTCAGTATTGAGTCACTATGTTGTTGACCAGCAAGCACGGCTTGATGGTCTGTTTAATTGGTTTTACAATGATCTCGGTTTTTGTGTTCGAGACGACTATTTTAGTGTCGAGGCAGCAGATTTAAGTTATTGCGTGTTAAAGCGTCAAGGTAACAGCACCACGCTATCAACATTGTTAATTTTATTGGCCAAGCAACTCGACATAACACTCGAGGCGATTTTATTACCCGGTAATACGGTACTAAAAAGCCAGATAAATGATGTTGTTAGATACCATGACCCACTTACAGGTAAAGAGCTTAGTCGTCATCAGATGCATGCATTAGTGCGTGGTGAGCTGGGTAATGCAGCTAAATTAAAGCCCAGCCATCTAAAAACAGCTACACTAAAACGGCTAATTAGTCGCATGTTACATGAGCTAAAAGCGGGTTGTATTGTCAGTCATAAATATGAACAGGCAATGGAATGCTGTAATTTATTATTACAATGGCACCCTGACGATGTGCACCTTAATCGCGAGCGAGCTTTTATTGCCCAGCAATTAGGTTGTATTAAAGTGGCCATGTCTGATTTACAGCACTTCATTGATTTGAGTCCGCATGATCCGGTGATTGAACTGGTTAAGATTCAATTAAAGGAACTTAGTCAACATACGCAGGTTTATCATTAATCATTTGATAGTACTTGCTGCTTAGGCTGCTTTGGGTTAACTCAAAGCAGTTTTTATTCGCAGTGATGGTGTAGCTCGTTTATGCAGCGCTTACCTGTGAAACCATGCGAATTGAATCACAATTGATTTCGCAATAATAATAACAATAACAACTAAAAATATAATGTATTTGTAAGGGAGAACACTGCATGACAACGTCAGCAATGGTGAGCAATGATGCCACCGCACTGGGTATACTCGCCGTTATTCTAGGTTTTGTTTTTTACACTAGTTCATCAACTCATCCTTTTTGGCAAAAATTCTATAAATACATACCTGCATTACTACTGTGCTATTTCTTACCCTCATTATTAAACACATTTGGCGTGATTGATGGCCATACATCACAACTGTATTTTGTTGCGTCACGCTATTTATTGCCAGCCTGTTTGGTTTTATTGATTTTAAGTGTCGATTTAAAAGCCATTCTGAGTTTAGGTCCTAAAGCAGTTATTATGTTTTTAACCGGTACTCTTGGGATTGTCATTGGTGGACCGATTGCATTATTGAGTGTGTCAATGATCGACCCATCACTGCTGGGTGGTAATGGTCCGGATGCCGTTTGGCGCGGCATGACGACCTTAGCGGGTAGCTGGATTGGTGGTGGTGCAAACCAAGCCGCGATGAAAGAGATTTATTCGGTCGGTGGTGAGATATTCTCGGTAATGGTGACGGTAGATGTCATCGTGGCCAATATCTGGATGGCCGTATTGCTCTTTATGGCATCGAAAGCCAAAGAAATTGATGCCAGAACTGGCGCCGATACTAGCGCAATTGAAGCACTGAAACAGAAAGTCGAAAAGTACCACGCAGAAAACGCACGTATTCCTTCACTTCGCGACATCATGTTGATTGTGGCCGTTGGGTTTGGGGTGACGGGCTTCGCCCATTTTGCGGCCGATTTCTTGGGGCCGTTCTTCGAAGCCAACTATCCATGGACCGAAGATTACAGTTTAACCTCTAAATTTTTCTGGTTAGTGGTGATAGTGACCACCGTTGGTTTAGGTCTTTCATTTAGTCCAGTTCGTCATTTAGAAGCCTCTGGTGCCTCTAAAATTGCCTCGGCATTTTTATACATTTTAGTCGCGACCATTGGTTTACATATGGACGTGTCTAAAATAATGGATACACCGATTTATTTTCTAGTCGGCATAGTGTGGATGTTAGTTCACGCAGGATTAATGTTATTGGTGGCTAAACTTATTAAAGCACCATTGTTTTATATGGCCGTGGGCAGTCAGGCAAACGTTGGCGGAGCCGCATCCGCCCCAGTGGTAGCGGCAGCATTCCACCCTGCATTAGCACCTGTTGGGGTGCTGTTGGCAGTATTCGGATATGCATTAGGTACTTACATGGCTTGGCTATGTGGTCAGTTATTACAAATTGTCGCAGCGTAATGCGCTAAGAGGATCAAATGGATCAAAAAATTATTCAGTTATCTCATAACGTTCAAGTCGCTAACGATAAGCCGTTCGTTTTATTTGGTGGTATGAACGTACTTGAGTCGCGCGACTTAGCCATGTCGATAGCGGAACATTATGTCGAAGTGACTCAAAAACTAGGCATTCCCTATGTGTTTAAGGCCTCTTTTGATAAAGCCAATCGTTCATCGGTTAACTCATACCGTGGTCCAGGAATGGAAGAAGGCTTACGTATTTTTGAAGAAATAAAATCAACGTTTAACGTGCCAATTATCACCGATGTACACGAAATTCATCAGTGTGCACCTGTGGCTGAAGTGGTTGATATTATTCAGTTACCTGCATTCTTAGCCCGTCAAACCGATCTTGTGGTGGCGATGGCCAAAACCGGCGCTGTGATTAATGTGAAAAAACCGCAGTTTTTAGCGCCACATGAAATGCGTCATATCATTACTAAGTTTAACGAAGCCGGTAATGACAATATTATTTTATGTGAACGCGGCAGCAGCTTTGGTTACAATAACCTCGTTGTCGATATGCTAGGCATGGACGAAATGAAGCAAACAGGTTACCCGGTGATCTTTGATGCCACCCATGCGCTGCAACGCCCTGGTGGACGTAGCGATTCAGCGGGCGGACGCCGTGCACAAGCAACCGAGCTTGCGCGCAGTGGTATGGCATTAGGCTTAGCGGGCTTATTTATTGAAGCGCATCCAGATCCTGACAATGCAAAATGTGATGGTCCTTGCGCGTTGCCACTGCATTTATTGGAGCAATACCTCACGCAGATGAAAGCAGTTGATGACTTGGTCAAATCATTTGAGTTTATTGATACCAGCAAGTAAACCATCAATGGCATTGAATAACTGAAACACCGGCGAGTTGATTTTTAATCAATTAGATATTTAATCAGTGTCTTTTAATGGTCGTAAACAGTAATCTAATTGCCCTTGTATAAGCCCTGACTTGTTACCAAGTTTCAGGGCTTTTTTATGTAAAGAGCAACAATAAATATGTGGATCATGTTTACCTTTCTCGCCGCGTTTATGCAGGCGTGGCGCAATGCATTTCAAAGTAAACTCAGTAAAGACGTGAGTATTGCTGGGGTCACATTAGCGCGGTTTATTTGGGCGGGCCCAATTGCCGCTGGTTACCTTTTTGCTTTACATCAATATCAACCCACAGCAATGCCAGAATTTAGTGGCAGCTTTTGGGGCTTTGTTATTGGTGCATCAACCATGCAAATACTGGCAACAGGGCTAATGGTTAAGCTGTTTAAAATGCAAAACTTTGCCATAGGTGCAGGTCTTGCCAAAAGTGAAGCCTTAGTTGCTGCAATACTGGGTGTATTGTTCTTTGGCACTCAACTTTCGGCGTTGGGTTGGATGGGGGTCATTGTCGGTGGTATTGCGGTGATGTTACTCAGCAGCAAACAGGGCTTTAAACATTTTTCGCTGAAAACAATATTACTTGGTCTGGCTTGTGGCAGTGCTTTTGCGCTGACATCTCTATGGGTGCGCGAAGCCAGCTTAACCCTACAAGGCCCGTTTACCCATAGTGCAGCGTGGGTATTGTTGTGGGTGATAGGGTTGCAAACTATAGTGCTAATAGGTTATTTACTGGCTAAAGATAAATCAACCTTAACGGCGTTGTGGCAGCGCCCCACATTAACCTTATCCATTAGTGTCACCAGTTGTATTGGTTCTATCGGCTGGTTTAGCGCCATGTCATTACAGGCGGTACCTTATGTCAAAACATTAGGCCAAGTTGAGGTGTTTTTTACCCTGATTATTGCGGCATTTTGGCTTAAAGAGAAGGTTAAAATTAACGCTGTGGCTGGGTTATTGTTAATCGCCATTGCCGCGATTTTAGTGATGTGGAGCTAATTAACTCGAGTCGAGATCCGTTATCAAATTGCATTCAAGATTGACCGAGTTGTAAAACCTTGTCGACTAAAGATTGGTTGTTGGGTACGTTAAGGTGATGCAACTTAGCTTGCTGGCAAATATAGCCATTAATCTCATTAATTTCAGTTGCCCTGTTGTGGGCAATATCCTGATACATCGATGAAAAGTTTGCTGCTGTTAAATCGATTACCTGATAAACCCGTGTGCTGATGGCAGCCTTATCTAACGTGATGCCATCATATTTAGCCACTTGTACTAGCTCATCGATAATGGCGCGGATCTGTGGTTGATATTCAGCGCTGGCTAATTGGCCATTGGCACAATGGTTGAGTGCCGTGAGAGGGTTTATCACCGCATTAATCGCCAGCTTTTGCCATAACACAGGTAACACAGGCTGATGCCATTCAATAGGTTGATTGTCATAGTGTAGATTAGTTAAGCGCGCCTTTAGCTTGGCCGATATAAGCGCTCCACAATAATGCCCGAGTTGTGTTACGCCAAAACCGCTGTGTCTCACCTGCCATTGGCTTAGTTTTAACGCAGCTTGCGATGTAGTGCCTAAGCTTAATCCTTGGCCTTGGTGTTTTGCCAACGCAGCAGCTACAGGCAAGTGCGGGCCTAAACCATTATGCAGTAATACAATATGGCATTGAGGTGACAGTTTCGCTAATAAGGGTAAAAGCGCTTGCTCTACTTGATAGGCTTTAACACACACTAACAGCAATTCAACGTGTGCTAAGCGGTTATCATCCGTCCCCAAGATTGTCACTAATGCTTCTTGGGTATCCTGCATATGGTCAATAAAACCCAGCTTTTGTTGACGGGTTTGCTTATCACGGCCAATAAAGACCACCTCGTGTGTTTGAGGCACTTGAGGGTCAACACTCAGTTTGTGATACATCAGCTGTCCAATCGCACCCGCACCCAATATGGCAATAAGCGCAGTATTGTCGGGTGTGGATGACGGTGGCAACCTTGATGTTATTCCCATGGTCTATTCACGACTCGCTTTTAATTTACGGTAATGTGTCATTGAAAAATGCAGTAAGTAAAACAGTGCAATCCCGACAAAATCGGCAATTACATCGCTAGCTGATGCGCTGCGATAAGGTAAGCGAGATTGGATCAGTTCAATTAACACAGCATAGGTAGCCAAAGAGGTACACAAAAAATACCAACGTGGTTTGAAAGCGTAATGCGCAAGAAAAGCAAGGGCAAAAAAGCTGCCTAAATGGCCTACTTTATCCATATTAGCGAAAGCTTGTGGGTAACTTGGTTTTGAAAAAACAAGATAGCTAGTCACAATGACAGCGACAACTAACGCAAGTTTAAAAATATTTTTATAAGTGATCACGAGCGTAACATCAGCCTTGTGAAACGAGAATATCGCTAATAATAAGAAACCTGTTTTAAATTGTCACTAATTAACCTCTCTGGAAAGTCATAATTGTTCCATAAGGGCTATGTTTACGCTTGAAAATGATAAATGCTAAACCGTTAAACTCAATAGCAATGGGCGTTTTAGCCAGATTATCAATAAAAATAGCTTGTTAATGATTTTTTGTTAATTAATTTGTGTTAGTGCTCAATAACTTCGCTAATGGATCTGAGGTTGTACTCTACTATGCTGATAATGACTCCTAGTGTAAAATAGTCGTATATACATTTGTGATGAACCAAAGAGGAAAGCAAGATGCCATCTATGGATATTGTGTCGGAAGTTGACGAAGAAGAATTACGTAATGCGGTAGAAAACTCACGCCGTGAAGTTGCTGGTCGATTTGATTTACGTGGTAAAGAAATCGAAATTGATTTGAAAGACAATGTCGTTACCTTAAAATCAGAAGACGATTTCATTTGTAAACAGCTAGTCGATATTCTGCGCATTCAGCTCAGTAAACGTAACGTTGATCCATCTTCAATGGAAGTTGACGACAAAGCGGTTCACAGCGGCAAAACCTTCAGTTTAAAAGTGAGCTTTAAACAAGGTATCGAATCACTGATTGCCAAAAAACTAGTCAAAGCCATCAAAGACAGCAAGCTTAAAGTACAAGCTGCCATCCAAGGCGACTCAGTACGCATCACTGGCAAAAAGCGCGATGACCTGCAAGCCGTCATGCGCTTAGCCAAAGAATCAGAACTCGGCCAACCCTTCCAGTTCGATAACTTCAGAGACTAATCCAGAAGTGATTAATGCTGCACAGACAAGTACTGTAGAGATAACAAAGCCGATACGGGAAACCCTATCGGCTTTGTTGTTGAATTGATTGAATCAATTTCATTAAGTTTGTTTAGGATATGGCCTGCGGCCACCAACGTCGTAGCGCTTCGCCCACATCAGACCAAGAGGTAACCAACGGCTGTTCCCTCTTTACTCTTTATAAAAGAATTGGCCCAGCTGCCCCGCAACATTTCCCTTATTTACTTAAGCAACTGATGCGAAAATGTCGCCATGGGGATCGATCCAGCGTTGAACCTCGTTTGTAGACTGCTTCGGCCCATCTTATTGTAAAGAGTAAAAATGCTAACGCTTCCGATAGGGATCTGCTGTGAATGGATTCACGAATGTCGTGATGGCAGGTCAATGATGTTCCCGACATCATAATGACATTCCCCATATCCATATGGGGCAGATGTGCAAGAAAGGCCTTTCAGGCTCACGCAGTCTTTTGTAAAGTGTCTTCAACAGCCTCAAGTTAAGAGTTGAATTTGTCCCTTTTAAAGTCAGTATATCTGACACGTTTATGCCTAATTCCGAGTTAGCAATAACTCTCTATGTCATTTTACTGACCTTCAATTTTCTATATGAAAACTAATCAATATTCCTCTGATACAAAGACCCTTTTTTATTAATTCGATTACTCAATCTAGTTAACTGGTTTTATATACAGTTATAATGAGCTTTTGGCTTAAATTGCATGAAAACGATGAATAAGCAAACGAAAGTAGTAAGGTGGTTAAAGGCAATTGATTGATATTATTACAAATAAATTTTATTGATGATTTTAAGAGCGCTTTATCTTGGCAACCTCGGTTTATTTTTGGATGTTGCGAATAATTTATCGCTTTACATCAATGAGATAGAAAATGTAGGATGATATAAATCAATAACTTAAACGGTCGGCTTTATTGGGCGAGCCGTTCAATAAGCTGTTATATTTTAAAGGTCGGACAATGGTAAAAAACATACTGAATAGTGCACTCAATAACTTCCAAGCATTTTTAGTCACTTGGGTGGTAATCATAATCGTTAATCAACTTTTTATATTCGGGGCATGCTTTGCTCCATACTGCCTTTTGGCTGCGTTACCACACACCTGTGTTATTGCTGTTTTGCTTAATTACTTCCTTAATGCTGAGGAATCAAATAAGCAACTGAACTCTTCAAAAATAGATAGCAATAGTGATTTTAAATATACACAGGTAGATAATCATAGAGAAGATAATGAGTTCGAAGAAACAGAAATACCCTTCTGCCCAAAGTGTGGGTCTAAAATGGCCCTAAGAACAGCTAAAAATGGTGCGCATGCAGGGAATAAGTTCTGGGGTTGCTCAAAATACCCCAAGTGCAAAGGGCTGTTAAATATATAAAATATAACAAATAAGGATAGGCCGCGCGAAGCCGCGTCCTTATCCTGTAATGGTCAAGTATTTCTGGAGAGATTTTAAGCCGCTTTTTTTAACTCATTATATTTCTGATGTGGCGTCTTA
>NZ_JBEOPP010000084.1:0-15838 GCF_040310185.1 Shewanella sp. T24-MNA-CIBAN-0130
CAGGTGTTGTAGCTAAAATTATCGCGTAATAGCGACTTTAGTGAACACTGAAAAAGGAAGCCTCGGCTTCCTTTTTTGTTTTTAGGGTGAAGTTGACAACAAAATTTGATTTTTTGATTGATTTTTTAACCATACCCTACCTGCATTGTTGCGAATAAAGCTGAATAAGAATACAATCTATGACCGATTTTGGACCCTGTGCTTATGCATTTTCTGGGAAAGTTCGGAAATGCGGATTTGGTAAATATGTTGTTTATCAAGCTAAGCTCAGGTCGTAGTGAGTAACGGAATTAACCGATGAAAACAAATATTGAAAACCAGAGTGATTCTTTGGATATCGTTAAGTGGGGCGTAGCAGCATTGCTAGTTGCTACTGCTGTTATAGGCAATCAATTTTATGCAGATGCTAATGTAGTGGCCCGTGTTGCTGGGGTCATTATTGCCTTTGCTATTGCAGGTGTCATTGCGCTGCAGACAAGCAAGGGTAAGCAGGCACAATCTTTTGCGCGTGAAGCACATATTGAAGTGCGTAAAGTTGTTTGGCCAACTCGCCAAGAGGCGCTAAACACTACTTTTATTGTACTTGCAGCTACTGCTGTAATGGCATTAATCCTTTGGGGATTAGATGCAATATTGTTACGAGTAGTCAATTTAATTACTGGCGTATAGGCATCTGAAAATGACTGAAGTTACAGAAGCGAAAAAAAGATGGTATGTGATCCAAGCTTTCTCGGGCTACGAAGGCCGTGTGCTTAAAACACTGCTCGAACATATCAGAATGCACAATATGGAAGAGTACTTCGGTGAGATCTTAGTTCCTACTGAAGAAGTTGTTGAAATGCGTGCCGGTCAACGTCGTAAAAGTGAACGTAAATTCTTCCCTGGTTATGTACTAGTCCAGATGGAAATGAATGATGATAGTTGGCACTTAGTCAAAAGTATTCCTCGTGTAATGGGCTTTATTGGTGGCACATCAGATCGCCCGTCACCGATTTCTGACAAAGAAGCTGACGCTATTCTTCAACGTCTTCAAGATACTGTTGAATCTCCAACTCATCGTATTATGTATGAACCTGGTGAAGTTGTTCGTGTGTGCGACGGTCCATTTGCAGACTTTAACGGTACTATTGAAGAAGTCGATTATGAAAAGAACCGTATTAAGGTTTCTGTGATGATTTTCGGTCGTTCAACACCAGTAGAATTAGATTTTCATCAGGTCGAAAAGAGCTGATTAAAATAAATACAAATAAATATTGTTTGCGAGTGTAGTTTTTTATATAATTCGCACCCGTTGTTTTCAGGGGAGCATATTGGCATGTCGCCAAAATGCGTTTGAACCCAAATTGAGGATATGTCGACATGGCAAAGAAAATTGAAGCTTATATTAAGCTACAAGTAGCAGCTGGCGCTGCAAACCCGTCTCCACCAGTTGGTCCTGCTTTAGGTCAAAAAGGTGTGAACATCATGGAATTTTGTAAAGCATTCAACGCTCGTACTGAAAAGTTCGAGAAAGGTATGCCGATCCCTGTTGTTATCACCGTTTATAGTGACCGTTCTTTTACTTTTGTAACTAAGACTCCACCTGCATCTTTCCTACTGCTTAAAGCACTAGGTCTGAAATCAGGTTCTGGCCGTCCTAATACTGATAAAGTAGGAACTATCAAGCGTAGCGCTGTTCAGGAAATTGCTGAATCTAAAGCCGCTGATATGACTGGTGCTGATATTGAAGCGATGACTCGCTCAATTGAAGGTACTGCACGTTCAATGGGTTTGGTAGTAGAGGATTAATATAATGGCAAAGCTAACTAAGCGCGGTCGCGTTATTCGCGAAAAAGTTGATGTAACAAAACAGTATGACATCAGCGAAGCTGTAATACTTTTAAAAGAATTAGCAACTGCTAAATTTGTTGAAAGTGTTGACGTTGCTGTTAACCTAGGTATCGATCCTCGTAAATCAGATCAAAACGTGCGTGGTGCTACTGTACTTCCACACGGTACTGGTCGTGACGTTCGTGTTGCTGTATTCACACAAGGTGCTAACGCTGAAGCGGCTAAAGCTGCTGGTGCAGAACTTGTGGGTATGGAAGATCTAGCTGCACAAGTTAAAGCTGGCGAAATGAACTTTGATGTTGTTATTGCCTCTCCAGATGCAATGCGCGTTGTTGGTATGTTAGGTCAAATTTTAGGCCCTCGTGGTTTAATGCCTAACCCTAAAACGGGTACAGTAACGCCAAATGTTGCTGAAGCCGTTAAGAATGCCAAAGCCGGTCAAGTTCGTTACAGAAACGACAAAAATGGTATTATCCATACAACTATCGGCAAAGTAACTTTTACTACCGAACAGTTGAAAGAAAACTTAGAATCGTTAGTGTCAGCACTGAAAAAGGCTAAGCCTGCAGTTGCTAAAGGCATTTACGTGAAAAAAATAAGCGTCTCTACCACTATGGGTGCAGGCGTTGCTATCGACCAGAGTTCTTTGGAAGAAGCGAAGTAATATACAAGGAGCGCGTATTAGTCTATAATACGCGCACTTTGTGGGTTGAAGCCGCTTTTATTCATTAATTTTCGAATTTTTGGATAATAGAGTCGGTTTCCGTCCAAGACCGCAGGTGTTAATCGTCAGATTGACTTAATTTCCAGCGTAGACGGTGTCAGGCCCCAGCTAAATTTTTTTACTGGAAATCTGCACCGTAAGTAATTAAACACATAGGTGTTTAATTTGGTAAATACTAGGGAATTCCCTAGGTAGAATCCAGGAGTAAAGCCAATGGCATTAAGACTCGAAGACAAAAAGGCAATTGTTGCTGAAGTCAACGAAGCTGCCAAAGGTGCACTTTCTGCAGTTGTTGCCGATTCACGCGGCGTGACTGTAGGTGCTATGACCGGTCTGCGTAAAGCTGCTCGCGAAAATGGTGTGTTTGTACGTGTAGTACGTAACACTCTTGCTCGTCGTGCAGTTGAAGGTACAGCTTTTGAGTGCCTAGCAGATACGTTCACCGGCCCAACTTTGATAGCTTTCTCTAATGTGCACCCAGGTGCAGCAGCGCGTCTTTTAAAAGACTTCGCTAAGGGACAAGCAAAATTTGAAGTTAAAGGTGCAGCTTTCGAAGGGATGTTTATCCCTGCAGCTGATATTGATCGTTTAGCGAAACTACCAACATACGAAGAAGCACTAGCTCAGTTGATGATGACTATGAAAGAAGCATCTGCTGGCAAATTCGTTCGTACATTGGCCGCCCTTCGCGATCAAAAACAAGACGCCGCTTAATTTTAAGCAGGCAGCTTAATAAAATTGAATTCAGAACAATAGGAAATATTTCTAATGTCTATCACTAAAGACCAAATCTTAGAAGCTTTCGCAGCAATGTCTGTAATGGAAGTTGTTGAACTAATCGAAGCTATGGAAGAGAAATTCGGCGTTTCTGCTGCAGCTGCAGTAGTTTCAGGCGGCGGCGAAGCTGCTGTTGTTGAAGAGCAAACAGAATTTGATGTAGTTCTTACATCATTTGGCGAAAACAAAGTATCAGTTATTAAAGCGCTTCGTAGCGCTACAGGTTTAGGCCTGAAAGAAGCTAAGACTATGGCTGAATCTTCTCCAATCGCAGTTAAAGAAGCTGTGTCTAAAGAAGAAGCTGCAACACTTAAAGCTAGTTTAGAAGCTGCTGGTGCATCTGTTGAAGTTAAGTAAGCTATAATTTAGCTTGCATCACCCAAGTAATTGGGTGAAGGCTGGCGGTTTTTTAACCGTCGGCCTTTTTTGCGCTTTATGCGCAGGCGATTTTTTTTCACCGTTTATCGCCAGTTTTAGCAGTCCCTAGCAGAGATTACTGGTTAGGTTCTTGCCATCAACGGTGATGGGCAAACGTGCTGATTTAATTATATTATTTCAGTCTTGGTCACATCTCGTAAGCAGAGGAAACCCATGGTTTACTCCTATTCTGAAAAGAAGCGTATTCGCAAAGACTTTGGTAAGCGTCCAAAAGTTTTGGACATTCCTTATTTATTGTCTATCCAGTTAGACTCTTTTAAGAAATTCACCGATCAGGACCCTACGGGTGAGCGTGGCTTTGAAGCCGCATTCCGTAGCGTTTTTCCTATCAAGAGCTTCTCTGGCTATTCTGAGCTTCAATATGTCAGCTACAAGCTAGGTGCGCCAGTTTTTGATGTGAAAGAATGTCAGATCCGCGGTGTTACTTATTCAGCCCCACTTCGCGTGAAATTACGCATGGTGTTGTTTGACCGTGAAGCTGCTGCTGGTACTGTTAAAGACATTAAAGAGCAAGAAGTCTACATGGGTGATATCCCCATGATGACTGATAACGGTACTTTCGTTATTAACGGTACTGAGCGTGTAATTGTGTCTCAGTTACACCGTTCTCCAGGTGTGTTCTTTGATCATGACCGTGGTAAAACCCACTCTTCTGGTAAGGTGCTGTATAACGCACGTATTATTCCTTACCGTGGTTCATGGCTTGACTTTGAATTTGATCCTAAAGATGCTCTATTCGTTCGTATTGACCGTCGTCGTAAATTACCGGCGACTATTATTTTACGTGCGCTTGAATATTCAACTCAAGATATCCTCGATTTATTCTTCGAGCGTATTGAGTTTAAGATTAAAAAAGACTCATTAGTAATGGCACTTGTGCCTGACCGTCTTCGTGGTGAAACTGCAGGCTATGACATTAAAGATGCTGAAGGCTCTTTACTCGTTGAAGCTGGCCGTCGCATTACTGCGCGTCATATTAAGCAACTTGAAAAAACCAACACTACTGAGCTAGAAGTACCAGTAGATTATATTGTTGGTAAATATGCTGCTCAAGACTACATCGATGAAGATACCGGTGAAGTGTTAGTGACAGCAAACAGCGAGATTAGCTTAGAAAATTTAGCTAACTTATCACTTGCTGGAATCAAGAATATTGATACTTTATTTATCAATGACCTTGATCATGGTGCTTATATTGCCGACACATTACGCATTGATTCAACAACTAACCGTTTAGAAGCGTTAGTTGAAATCTACCGTATGATGCGTCCTGGCGAGCCACCAACCAAAGATGCAGCTGAAGGTTTATTCCAAAATCTATTCTTCAGTGAAGAACGTTATGACTTATCTAAAGTAGGTCGTATGAAGTTCAACCGTCGTCTTGAGATTGCTGAAGACGAAGGTCGTGGCGTGCTGTCTAAAGAAGACATCGTTTGCGTTATGAAGAAAATCATCGAAATCCGTAACGGTAATGATGAAGTCGACGATATTGACCACTTAGGTAACCGTCGTATTCGTAGCGTGGGTGAGATGGCTGAAAACCAGTTCCGTGTTGGTTTAGTCCGTGTTGAGCGTGCTGTTCGTGAACGTCTATCTTTAGGCGATTTAAACGAGCTTATGCCACAAGACTTAATTAATGCGAAGCCAATTTCTGCGGCAGTGAAAGAATTCTTCGGTTCTTCACAGTTGTCACAGTTTATGGATCAAAACAACCCGTTGTCAGAAGTCACGCATAAGCGTCGTATTTCTGCGCTTGGTCCTGGTGGTTTGACTCGTGAACGTGCTGGTTTTGAAGTTCGTGACGTACATCCAACTCACTACGGTCGTTTATGTCCAATTGAGACCCCTGAAGGTCCAAACATTGGTCTAATCAACTCGTTAGCAAGTTTTGCGCGCACTAACTCTTACGGCTTTTTAGAAACACCTTATCGCAAAGTGATTGATGGTGTGATTACTGATGAAGTTGAATACTTATCAGCAATCGAAGAAGGCCGATATGTCATTGCTCAGGCTAACATCGAAATTGATGCTGATAACCGCATGGTTGAAGAGCAAATTGCTTGTCGTCACAAAGGTGAGTCAACCTTTATGCGTGCAGCAGATGTTCAGTATATGGACGTATCTCCACAACAGATTATTTCTGTTGCGGCATCATTAATTCCGTTCTTAGAACACGATGATGCTAACCGCGCATTGATGGGTGCAAACATGCAACGTCAAGCAGTACCTACTTTACGTGCTGATAAGCCGTTAGTCGGAACGGGTATTGAACGTACTCTTGCTGTTGACTCTGGTGTGGTTGTTGCTGCTAAACGTGGCGGTGTGGTTGATTATGTTGATGCTAGCCGTATCGTAGTTAAAGTGAATGAAGATGAGCTACACGCAGGTGAAGCGGGTATCGACATTTACAATCTAACTAAATATACCCGTTCAAACCAAAACACTTGTATCAACCAACGTCCTTGTTGTTCAGTTGGTGAGCCAGTGGTTCGTGGTGATGTATTGGCTGATGGTCCATCTACCGATTTAGGTGATTTGGCGCTTGGTCAGAACATGCGCATCGCATTTATGCCTTGGAACGGTTATAACTTCGAAGATTCGATCTTAATTTCTGAGCGCGTTGCGCAAGAAGATCGTTTCACCACTATCCATATTCAAGAGCTTTCTTGTATTGCTCGTGATACTAAATTGGGTAGCGAAGAAATCACTGCTGATATTCCAAACGTTGGGGAATCTGCTTTATCTAAATTAGATGAATCAGGTATCGTCTATATTGGTGCAGAAGTGAAGGGTGGCGACATTCTTGTGGGTAAAGTGACACCTAAGGGTGAAACACAGTTAACGCCAGAAGAGAAACTACTCCGAGCTATTTTTGGTGAAAAAGCTTCTGACGTTAAGGACAGCTCATTACGTGTTCCTAACTCAGTCAAAGGCACCATCATCGACGTACAGGTATTTACCCGTGACGGCGTTGAGAAAGACAAGCGCGCGCTTGAAATTGAAGATATGCACGTTCGCCAAGCTCGTAAAGACTTAGGTGAAGAGTTCAAGATCCTTGAAGAAGGTGTATTGGGCCGTGCTCGTAACTTGTTACTGTCTGTCGGTTACTCTGAGGCTAAGTTAGCTGAGATCCCACGTAAAGACGTATTAATTCAAGTTATCGACGATGAAACCAAACAAACTGAATTAGAGCAGTTAGCTGAACAGCACGAAGAGCTAAGAGCTGACTTTGATAAGACATTTGAAATCAAGCGTCGTAAGATCACCCAAGGTGATGACTTGGCTCCTGGCGTACTGAAGATTGTTAAGGTTTACCTTGCAGTTAAACGTACTATCCAGCCTGGTGACAAGATGGCGGGTCGTCATGGTAACAAAGGTGTTATCTCGAAGATTTGTCCTGTTGAAGACATGCCATACGATGAAGAAGGTAATCCTGTAGACATCGTACTTAACCCACTGGGCGTACCATCGCGTATGAACATTGGTCAGGTACTGGAAGTCCACATGGGCGCAGCAGCGAAGGGTATCGGTAATAAAATTACCGCTATGCTTGAAGAGCAGCGCGAAATTGCTGAACTTCGTGGTTACATCAAGCAGGTATATGAGTTAGGTGATGACGTGCTTCAGCGCGTTGATATCGATTCGTTCACTGATGATGAAGTGGTGCGCTTGGCGACCAACCTTAAAGGTGGTATTCCAATTGCTACACCAGCATTCGACGGTGCTAAAGAGAAAGAGATCAAGCAAATGCTTGCTCTTGCAGGCTTACCAGAGTCTGGCCAGTTGACATTATGTGACGGCCGTACCGGTAACGAATTTGAGCGTAAAGTAACCGTTGGTTACATGTATATGCTTAAATTGAACCACTTGGTTGATGATAAGATGCACGCTCGTTCTACGGGTTCGTACAGCTTAGTTACACAACAACCATTGGGCGGTAAAGCTCAATTTGGTGGTCAGCGTTTCGGTGAGATGGAAGTGTGGGCACTAGAAGCATACGGTGCTGCCTATACTCTACAAGAAATGCTAACAGTTAAGTCAGATGACGTTAACGGTCGTACTCAGATGTATAAAAACATCGTCGACGGTAACCATCAGATGCAACCGGGCATGCCTGAGTCTTTCAACGTATTGTTGAAGGAAATTCGTTCACTTGGTATTAATATCGAGTTGGACCAAGAGTAAGCATCGCACTTAAGCAATGTTTGGTAACCAAGGGTGCTTTGCATCAGCAAAGCACCTGGTTTAACTCCTTCAGGAGAGAAACGTGAAAGACTTATTAAAGTTTCTTAAGCAGCAAAGTAAGACTGAAGAATTTAACGGTATTAAAATTGGTTTGGCCTCGCCAGATCTAATCCGTTCTTGGTCTTTTGGTGAAGTAAAGAAGCCAGAAACCATTAACTACCGTACATTCAAGCCTGAACGCGAAGGTTTGTTCTGTGCGCGTATCTTTGGTCCAGTTAAAGATTACGAATGTTTGTGTGGTAAATACAAGCGTTTGAAGCATCGTGGTGTGATTTGTGAAAAGTGTGGCGTAGAAGTTACCCAGACTAAAGTGCGTCGTGAGCGCATGGGTCACATAGATCTGGCTAGTCCAGTTGCCCACATTTGGTTCTTAAAATCACTTCCGTCACGTATCGGCTTAATGCTGGACATGACGTTGCGTGATATTGAACGCGTACTGTATTTCGAATCATTTGTGGTGATCGAGCCGGGCATGACCACGCTTGAGCGCGGCCAAATGCTAACCGAAGAAACATATCTTGATGCGTTAGAAGAATACGGTGATGAGTTTGAAGCTAAGATGGGTGCCGAAGCAGTTCTTGAATTGCTACGTGCTATCAACTTAGAAGAACAGATCGAGCAAATGCGTGAAGAGTTGCCTTCAATCAACTCAGAAACCCGTCGCAAGAAGGTCACTAAGCGCCTTAAACTGATGGAAGCATTTTTCACATCTGGTAACAAACCAGAGTGGATGATCTTAAAAGTATTACCGGTTCTTCCACCTGATCTACGTCCATTAGTGCCGTTAGATGGTGGTCGTTTCGCGACATCAGATCTGAACGATCTATATCGTCGTGTTATCAACCGTAACAACCGCTTAAAGCGTCTGTTAGATTTAGCTGCGCCTGACATTATCGTACGTAATGAAAAACGTATGTTACAAGAGTCAGTTGATGCGCTATTAGATAACGGTCGTCGCGGTCGTGCTATTACCGGTTCTAACAAGCGTCCGCTTAAATCTCTTGCTGATATGATCAAGGGTAAGCAAGGTCGTTTCCGTCAGAACTTACTCGGTAAGCGTGTTGACTATTCAGGCCGTTCGGTAATTACCGTAGGTCCTACTTTACGTCTGCATCAGTGTGGTCTTCCTAAGAAGATGGCGCTTGAACTATTCAAGCCATTCATCTACGGCAAGTTAGAAGGTCGTGGTTTAGCGACTACTATTAAAGCTGCTAAGAAAATGGTTGAACGCGAACAGGCTGAAGTATGGGATGTGTTAGACGAAGTGATTCGTGAACATCCAGTCATGCTTAACCGTGCACCTACACTTCACAGACTGGGTATTCAAGCATTTGAACCTGTACTGATTGAAGGTAAAGCAATTCAATTGCATCCGTTAGTTTGTGCGGCATACAACGCCGACTTCGACGGTGACCAAATGGCGGTTCACGTACCATTAACGCTTGAAGCTCAGTTAGAAGCTCGTGCGCTAATGATGTCAACCAACAACATTTTGTCACCTGCTAACGGTGAGCCAGTAATTACTCCGTCTCAGGACGTTGTATTAGGTTTGTACTACACCAGTCGTGAGCGTGTTAACGGTCGCGGTGAAGGCATGGCTTTTTCTGATGTGTCTGAAGTAGAGAAAGCTTACGCTACTGGCGTTGCTGAATTACATGCTCGCGTTAAAGTGCGTATTACCGAAACGCATATTGCAGAAGATGGCGAAAGAACTAAAGCAACTCGTATCATTGATACAACTGTTGGTCGTGCTCTTTTATCATTAATTTTGCCTGAAGGCTTATCGTATGATTTGGTTAACCAAAACATGGGTAAGAAGCAGATCTCTAAGTTGTTGAACACCTGTTATCGTCAATTAGGCCTTAAAGATACCGTTATCTTTGCTGACCAATTGATGTATACCGGTTTCCGTTTTGCGACCATTTCTGGTGCCTCTGTTGGTATCGATGACATGGTTATTCCAGACGAGAAATACACCTTAGTAGCAGACGCTGAAGCTGAAGTGCTTGAAATTCAAGAGCAGTTCCAATCAGGTCTTGTTACCGCCGGTGAGCGTTACAACAAAGTAATTGATATCTGGGCAAGCGCTAACGAAAAAGTCTCGAAAGCGATGATGGAAAACCTGTCAATTGAGACAGTGATTAACCGTGATGGTGTTCCAGAGCAACAAGCATCGTTTAACAGTATCTATATGATGGCTGACTCGGGCGCTCGTGGTAGTGCGGCTCAGATCCGTCAGTTAGCCGGTATGCGTGGTCTGATGGCTAAGCCAGATGGCTCAATCATCGAAACCCCAATTGTGGCTAACTTCCGTGAAGGTCTTAACGTACTACAGTACTTTATTTCTACTCACGGTGCGCGTAAAGGTCTTGCCGATACCGCATTGAAGACGGCGAACTCGGGTTACTTAACCCGTCGTTTAGTAGACGTTGCACAATACTTAGTCGTTATTGAAGATGACTGTGGTATTGAACGTGGTCTAACAATGAAACCGCTTATTGAAGGTGGTGATGTTGTTGAACCATTACGCGAACGTGTTCTAGGTCGCGTGGTTGCTCTTGACGTAATGAAGCCTGGTACAGAAGAAGTGCTTGCTCCACGCAACACACTCCTTGATGAAGCATGGTGTAATACGTTAGAAGAACACAGTATCGATGAAGTTATTGTACGTTCAGTTATTACCTGTGATACAGACTTCGGTGTGTGTGCAGCGTGTTACGGACGTGACTTGGCTCGTGGTCATATTATTAACCACGGTGAAGCGATTGGTGTTGTAGCTGCGCAGTCAATTGGTGAACCTGGTACTCAGTTAACCATGCGTACGTTCCACATCGGTGGTGCGGCATCTCGAGCTTCTGCAGAAAACAACGTTCAAGTTAAGAACGCGGGTTCTCTGAAGTTACACAATGCTAAGCATGTTTCTAACATCGACGGTAAGCTCGTTATCGTATCTCGTTCTTCTGAATTAGCCATCATCGATGAGCTAGGTCGTGAGAAAGAGCGTTATAAAGTGCCTTACGGTACCGTATTAGAGAAATTGGAAGACAGTGAAGTTGCCGCTGGCGAAATTATCGCTAACTGGGATCCACATACTCACCCAATTATTTCTGAAGTGGCTGGTAGTGTTAAATTCGTTGATATGATTGACGGTGTCACCATGACACGTCAGACAGATGAATTAACCGGTTTATCTTCTGTCGTGGTGCTCGATGTTGGTGCGCGTACTTCAGCAGGTAAAGAATTACGTCCAGCAATTCGCTTAGTTGATGCAAACGGTAATGACTTAACGATCCCTGGTACAGAAGTACCAGCTCAATACTTCTTACCGGGTAACGCGATTGTGTCGAAAGACGATAACGCGAACATCAACGTTGGTGACCCATTAGCACGTATTCCACAAGAATCGTCTAAAACCCGTGATATCACCGGTGGTCTTCCACGTGTTGCTGACTTATTCGAAGCGCGTAAACCAAAAGAGCCTGCCATTCTTGCAGAAATCTCTGGTACGATCTCGTTCGGTAAGGAAACTAAGGGTAAACGTCGTCTAGTGATCACTCCAGCAGATGGTAGTGAACATTATGAAGAAATGATCCCTAAGTGGCGTAACTTAAACGTGTTCGAAGGTGAAAAAGTCGAACGTGGTGAAGTTATTGCAGACGGTCCAGAAGCGGCACATGACATCTTGCGTCTTCGTGGTATTCACAACGTAGCTAACTACATTGTGAACGAAGTACAGGACGTTTACCGTCTACAGGGCGTTAAGATCAACGATAAGCACATCGAAGTGATCATTCGTCAAATGCTGCGTAAGTGTTTAATCTCTTCAGCAGGCGATAGTGATTTCCTAGCGGGCGAACAAGCAGAAGTATCACGCGTGAAGATTGCTAACCGTGAGCTAGTCGCTCAAGGTAAAGCACCTGCAACGTTTGAGCGTGAATTACTCGGTATTACCAAAGCTTCTTTGGCGACTGAATCATTCATCTCTGCAGCCTCGTTCCAGGAAACCACTCGTGTGTTAACTGAAGCGGCCGTTGGTGGCAAGAGCGATCCATTACGTGGTCTGAAAGAAAACGTAATTGTTGGTCGTTTGATCCCAGCCGGTACTGGTTATGCTTATCACAAAACCCGTAACGAAGAACGTGCTAAAGTATTAAGTTCTCGTGGCAAAGTGGAAGCTACAACAGTAACCGCAAGCGAAGCTGAACAGAACCTAGCAGACCTACTAAACTTGGCTGGTAGCCAAGATTAAGTTAATGGTTTGTTAAAAAAGGCGCCATTGGCGCCTTTTTTATCGGAATATGCACGAAAAGTTGGCTATTTCTTGACAGGCAGCCATTACCTTTCTAAAATTCCGCGTCCCACCATTGTGGGATATAGATTTTTCACACCTTATTGTTGAGTTTAAATCAACTGTCGGAGCTATACATGGCAACTGTTAACCAGTTGGTACGTAAGCCACGCGCGCCAAAAGTCGAAAAGACTAATGTGCCTGCGTTGAACGCGTGCCCACAAAAACGTGGTGTTTGTACTCGTGTGTACACTACAACACCTAAAAAACCTAACTCTGCACTACGTAAAGTAGCTCGTGTGCGTCTAACTAACGGTTTCGAAGTCACTTCGTATATCGGTGGTGAAGGCCATAACTTGCAAGAACACAGTGTAATCCTAATCCGTGGTGGTCGTGTTAAAGACTTACCTGGTGTGCGTTACCACACTGTTCGTGGCGCATTAGACTGTGCTGGCGTGACTTCACGTCGCCAAGGCCGTTCTAAGTACGGTGCTAAGCGACCTAAGTCTTAACGTATTCCGTTTAAGTAAGGCCAAGCTAATATTTATTTGACATTCCAGTTTTGGAAATACCTGAAGCATACGGAGAATTAATATGCCAAGACGTCGCGTTGTAGGACAACGTAAAATCCTACCAGATCCAAAGTTTCACAGTGAGTTGTTGGCTAAGTTCATCAACGTCATTATGAAGGACGGCAAAAAGTCGACTTCAGAAAAAATTATTTACAAGGCATTAGATGTTGTCGCTGAAAAGAAAGGCGAAAATCATTTAAGTATCCTTGAAGCAGCTCTTGATAACGTTCGCCCATCAGTCGAAGTTAAATCTCGTCGTGTTGGTGGTTCTACTTATCAAGTACCATGTGAAGTTCGTCCAGTGCGTCGTAACGCACTAGCGATGCGCTGGTTAGTTGAAGCTGCTCGCAAACGTGGTGAAAAATCTATGGCTTTACGTCTAGCAGGTGAAATGCTAGATGCGTCTGACAACAAAGGTACTGCGGTTAAGAAGCGTGAAGACGTGCATCGCATGGCTGAAGCTAACAAAGCATTTGCCCATTACCGTTGGTAATATGATGGAGCGGACTTCGGTCCGCTCCATATTGTTGATATTGCTAAAACCAAAAGTTTTAGCTGAGAGGGTATAATAGTGGCTCGTACAACCCCAATTGAGCGTTATCGTAATATCGGTATTGTTGCTCATGTGGATGCAGGTAAAACTACCACAACAGAACGTGTTCTGTTCTATACCGGTATGTCTCATAAAATCGGTGAGGTGCATGACGGCGCCGCTACGACAGATTGGATGGTACAAGAGCAAGAGCGTGGTATTACTATCACATCTGCTGCAGTAACAACATTTTGGCGTGGCATGGATGCTCAATTCGCTGAACACCGTATTAATATCATCGATACCCCAGGTCACGTAGACTTTACAATTGAAGTCGAGCGTTCATTACGTGTTCTCGATGGTGCTGTAGTAGTATTTTGCGGCTCGTCAGGCGTTGAACCACAATCTGAAACTGTATGGCGTCAAGCAGATAAATACCACGTTCCACGTCTGGTGTTTGTTAACAAGATGGACCGTGCAGGTGCTGATTTTGACCGTGTAATAAATCAAATTCGTAACCGCCTTGGTGCGACTTGTGTACCAATACAATTAAACATTGGTGTAGAAGAGAACTTCAAGGGTGTTATTGATTTAATTAAGATGAAAGCCATTAACTGGTCTGAAACAGATCAGGGGCTGACATTTACTTATGAAGTCATTCCTGCAAATCTAGCGGCAAAAGCTGCAGAAATGCATGAGTATCTCGTGGAAGCAGCAGCTGAAGCCTCTGATGAACTGATGAACAAATACCTTGAAGAGGGTGAGTTATCAGAAGTAGAGATCAAAACAGCGTTGCGTCAGCGCACAATTAACAATGAGATCGTGTTAGCCACTTGCGGTTCTGCATTTAAGAACAAAGGTGTGCAAGCGGTACTCGATGCGGTAGTTGACTTTTTACCTGCACCTATTGATGTTCCTGCAATTACAGGCATTGATGAAAGCGAAAAAGAAGTCAAACGCCTACCAGATGACAATGCCCCTTTTGCGGCTTTAGCATTTAAAATTGCGACTGATCCATTTGTTGGTACACTGACCTTTATCCGCGTGTATTCAGGTGTACTTGAATCAGGTGCTGGTGTTTATAATTCTGTTAAGCAGAAACGTGAGCGAGTAGGTCGAATTGTGCAAATGCACGCTAATGACCGAACAGAACTGAAAGAAGTACGTGCTGGCGATATAGCGGCTGCTATCGGTTTTAAAGATGTAACAACCGGTGATACCCTTTGCGATAACAATCACAGAGTGATTCTTGAGCGCATGGAGTTCCCTGAACCCGTAATTACCATTGCCGTTGAGCCTCGTTCAAAAGCTGACCAAGATAAAATGGGGATTGCGCTGCAAAAACTAGCAGCAGAAGACCCGTCTTTCAAAGTTGAAACTGATGAAGAGTCGGCACAAACACTAATATCTGGTATGGGCGAATTGCATCTAGACATCATCGTTGACCGTATGCGTCGCGAATTTGGTGTAGAGTGTAACGTAGGTAAACCACAGGTTGCCTACCGTGAAACAATTCGTTCTAAAGTAGAAGTGGAAGGTAAATTCGTACGTCAATCAGGCGGACGTGGCCAATATGGCCATGTTTGGTTAAGAATTGAACCACTCGAAGAGGGTGCGGGCTACGAATTTGTTAACGAAGTTGTAGGTGGTGTAGTTCCTCGAGAATTCATTCCTGCCGTTGACAAAGGTATTCAAGAACAGATGAAGAATGGCGTATTAGCCGGCTACCCTGTACTTGATGTGAGAGTCAGTTTGTTTGATGGTTCATATCATGATGTGGACTCGAACGAAATGGCGTTCAAAATTGCAGGCTCTATGGGCTTCAAAAGGGGCGCGCTAGAAGCAACCCCTGTGTTGCTCGAACCTTGTATGAAAGTAGAAGTGACTACACCTGGAGATTATATGGGCGATGTTGTGGGTGATTTAAACCGCCGTCGTGGCATAATTGAAGGTATGGACGATGGCATCGCAGGTGTTAAACTTGTTCATGCAGTAGTGCCTCTATCTGAAATGTTTGGTTATGCGACTGATTTGCGCTCTGCATCTCAGGGTCGCGCTTCATACTCTATGGAGTTCTTGAAGTACGCAGATGCACCGCAAAACATTGCAAAAGCGATTATAGAATCTCGTAACTAATATTGGTTACGGCATCAATGTTATATTGCTCGAATTAATCGAGCACTTCTGAAAAGAAAGGAATATATCGTGGCAAAAGCTAAATTTGAACGTAATAAGCCTCACGTAAACGTGGGCACCATTGGTCACGTTGACCATGGTAAAACAACCTTAACAGCAGCAATTTCTGCCGTTTTGTCTAAGACATATGGTGGTGAAGCTCGTAACTTCGCTCAAATCGATAACGCTCCAGAAGAGCGTGAGCGCGGTATTACAATTAATACTTCTCACATCGAATATGACACACCATTACGTCA
>NZ_JBEOPP010000085.1:0-15691 GCF_040310185.1 Shewanella sp. T24-MNA-CIBAN-0130
TGTAATTTGTTTCATAGGGCTATGATGATCCCATTTGGGACAAAATCAAGCATTTTCAATGATCACGGGTATATATCATTTTTATAACAAAGGCTGACACTTTACCTAAGTTCTGGGGAAATATCCAAAATCAATAAAAAAAGCGGATCCTAAGACCCACTTTAATGTTTTATTGATAAACATCCCACTAAGGGACGTTCACCTCAGTATGGTGATTTATGCACCACAACACTTTTTGTACTTTTTACCACTGCCACAGATGCACACATCGTTACGGTTAGGCTTAGCGTCAAACTTTACCGTTTTAGGTTTGTTCAAAACACCGGTTAATTCAATAATGTTTTCAGGTTTGTCTGCATTAATGCTGATATTAGCCAATAGCTGTTGTTCAGCAACCATTGCCGCCACTTCATGTTGGCGAGCTTCGGTTTGGACTGACAATATTAGCGGTAAAGCTTCCGTCCCCGGTTTTGCTGTGCGCTTGGTGTTATAACCACTTTCACCATAAGCGGGTTTAGGTGTTTTACGACCTTTAAAAAAGAATTTATCAGACATGGTTTTGACCCATTAAATAGAATGGTGATATTGGCCGAAGCTTATACACCAAAAATGTAAATTGAGAAATCAACGTTTCAGTTTCGTGCGAAATAAAAAACCAGCGATGCATCGCTGGTTTTTGTTTCTAATGGTATTTTATTGATTATGCTTCTATTTTGGCCAGTTCGATTTTTTGTTCGTTTAATTTTTCAATGTCACGAGTCAAATCGGCCATTTTTGCCCGCTCTTTATCAATAACCGCAGCAGGTGCTTTAGCGACAAAGCCTTGGTTAGATAATTTGCCTTCAATGCGGGTTATCTCTTGAGCAAGCTTTTCAAGCTGTTTGTCGATACGGGCCAATTCAGCGCCGACATCGATTAAGCCTGCCATTGGGATTAATAGCTCCATATTGCCGACAAACTGAGTGGTCGACATCGGTGCCGTTTCACCCTCTGCTAAAATGGTCATTGACTCAAGTTTAGCCAAACTTGCAAAGAATGTTTGGTTTGCTTCAAGACGAATGCGATCTTCATAGCTCACGTCACGAAGCAGCGCATTAAGCGGCTTAGACGGGGCGATATTGAGTTCAGCACGAATATTACGTACTGCGACAATGACTTGCTTAACCCATTCCAGATCCGCCATTGCGGTCGCATCGACTTGATCTGCTTGATACGTTGGGAACGATGCCAGCATGATGGTATCACCCGTTACGCCAGCTAACGGTTTGACGCGTTGCCAAATCGTTTCGGTAATGTATGGCATAAATGGATGCATTAGACGCTGCATTTTTTCAAGCACATTGACTAACGTATGGCGTGTGCCGCGCATTTGCGCTTCAGTGCCGTTTTGCATAACAGGCTTGGTTAATTCTAAATACCAGTCACAGAATTGATTCCAAGTGAACTCGTATAAAGTGTTAGCGGCTAAATCAAAACGGTAAGCGGCCATGTGATCTTCAACGGTTTTGACGGTCTGATTAAACAAACCAATGATCCAGCGATCGGCTAACGACAATTCCATCGCACCCGGTTTGCCATCAACCAACAGTTGACCGCAATCTAAAGGCTCACCAGCTTCATCGCTATCTGGATTGGTTTGCACTTCAGTGTTCATTAACACATAACGTGACGCGTTCCATAATTTGTTACAGAAACTGCGGTAACCATCAAGACGTTTCATGTCCCAGTTGATGTCACGCCCGGTTGATGCCATTGCCGCTAAGGTAAAGCGCAGTGCATCGGTACCGTGAGCTTCAATGCCATCGGCAAATTCTTTACGGGTACTTTTCTCAATTTTTGCCGCCAATTGTGGCTGCATCATGTTGCCAGTCCGCTTAGCGACCAAGGTTTCAAGGTCGATACCGTCAATCATGTCTAATGGATCAAGCACGTTGCCTTTGGATTTTGACATCTTATTACCGGCTTCATCACGGATAAGCCCGGTCACGTACACGGTTTTAAAAGGTACTTGAGGTTTGCCGTCTTCATCTTTAATGAAGTGCATGGTCATCATGATCATCCGCGCAACCCAGAAGAAGATGATATCAAAACCTGTGACCAACACATCGGTTGGGTGGAAGGTTTTTAAATCTTCTAAATTGTCTGGCCAACCTAAGGTTGAGAAGGTCCATAATGCCGAGCTGAACCAGGTATCTAATACGTCATCGTCTTGGCGTAATACCACAGAATCTGCAAACTTGTGCTTAGCGCGTACTTCAGCTTCGTTACGGCCAACGTAGACTTTACCGTTCTCGTCGTACCAAGCTGGAATACGGTGTCCCCACCAAAGTTGGCGTGAAATACACCAGTCTTTAATATCGCGCATCCACGAAAAGTACATATTCTCGTATTGCTGGGGCACAAACTTGATGTCGCCATTTTCCACGGCTTCAATGGCTGTTTTTGCCATTGATTGAACGGCCACATACCACTGATCGGTTAATAAGGGTTCAATTGCTACGCCTGAGCGATCGCCATAAGGTATTTTTAAGCCGTGCGGAGCGACTTTTTCAAGTAAACCTAAGCTGTCAAATTCAGCCACAATAGCATCACGGGCTTTAAAACGATCAAGGCCAACATAACGTTCAGGTAGCGCAATTTCGACGTCTTTGTTTGGTGTGCCGTCGGTATTAACTACTTCTACAAAACCGCGGACACAGGCATCTAAGGTAAAGATGTTGTACATAGGCAGTTGATGACGCTTGCCAACTTCATAGTCGTTAAAGTCATGGGCTGGAGTGATTTTTACGCAGCCTGTGCCAAATTCCATGTCGACATAATCGTCAGCAACAATTGGAATTAAGCGGTTAACGATAGGTAATAGCACAAACTTACCGATCAATGACTGATAACGTTCGTCATCTGGATGCACGGCTACTGCGCTGTCACCTAACATGGTTTCAGGACGCGTGGTGGCGACTTCTAGGTAGTCTTTACCATCGCGAGTTAATGCGCCTTGGGCTAAAGGAAAGCGGAAGTGCCACATGTGGCCTTGCTTCTCTTTATTTTCAACTTCTAAATCTGAAATGGCGGTGTGAAGCTTTGGATCCCAATTAACTAGGCGCTTACCACGATAAATAAGTTCGTCATCGTATAGACGGACAAACACTTCTTGAACCGCTTTTGATAAGCCTTGGTCCATGGTAAAACGTTCGCGATCCCAATCAACCGATGCGCCCATGCGACGTAGTTGTTTGGTGATGGTGCCACCAGACTGTTCTTTCCAGTCCCACACTTTATCAATAAAGGCATCACGGCCTAAATTATGGCGTGTTTTACCTTCTTCGGCTTCAAGTTTACGCTCAACCAACATTTGGGTGGCGATACCAGCGTGGTCGGTACCCACTTGCCATAAGGTATTCTTACCTTTCATGCGTTCATAACGAGTAAGCGTGTCCATGATGGTGTCTTGGAAGGCATGTCCCATGTGCAAGCTACCGGTTACGTTCGGTGGCGGGATCATGATGCAATAATTGCCTTGAGATTCATCGCCATGCGGCTTGAAGTAACCTTGCTCTTCCCAGTTTTGGTAAAGGGCCTGTTCGATAGACTTTGGGTTGTATGTTTTTTCCATAGGAGCGTTATGTTCTCTATCTAAATTGAGTGTTTATTCAGCTAATGCTTGAGTGCTGGGCGTAATGCCAACATTCTGGTATTGACGATAGCGATTGCGGGCAATCCGCTTGAGTTCATCATCATTAGCGACAAAATCGATAATATGGGCCAAGTTTACCGCAAAACTGGGCATGTGGTCTGCAAGATTAATCAGAACTTGGCGACTTTTATTTGGCCCTAGGGTGTCAAAACCAATTTCGACAGGTGCACCGGTCACCGGACCTTCGCCTTTTAAGTTGTGAGGCACAAAGGCATTAGGCTCAAATTGCCACAGTAATTCGTCAATGGCATACGCTTGCTGCTTGTTTTCACAGTGAATGTAGACGGTTTTTTGTTGGCGATATTCTTGTTCTGCTAACCTGCATGCAGCCAAATAAACCGCATCTAATGCACTCATTTGATTATGATTATCAGGCATAAGGTAAAACAAGGCTTGAGTCATGTGGTGATGCTTTTGACAGGTTAATAAGTTGAGCACGAGTTTACACTAAAATCGGCTGCGGGTTAATGGGGACGTGAGTTGATATTTATTGAATTTCCCCTAAGTGACTCGCTGACTTAGCCGATAATGAGCAGTATTTGGTATTACAGCCACAATGCGAGTTGATGGTGCTCATTAATCCAATATAAATCGCAGCCATGATTGGTTTTCTGTGACGCTCTGGGGCCATTGTCAAATAGACGGATTTATGGATTGTGAATATTAGAGCAAGCGATAATTTGTTTAATCAATAAACCTCAATATGATGAGATTATAAATAAGAATATAACCTCATCATTGAATGGCTTATTTTATCGCTATGGGGTGTTTATTCATCATCCTTAGTGGTTGCTTGAGATAATCTTGCTGGATCCGGAAACGTGAAATGCTGGTTTATTTGCGCCCAAGAATCATGACTTTTAATAAAGAGGCCTACAGCAACCAGTACTGAACAGGCTAGAATTCCCCAACCAATCGCGTTATCGCCAGAGCTTGCCCAAACGGCAACCAGACTTGATGCCCCAAAAGCGATGCTGATTTGGAGAAAGTTTTGCAATCCTGCCGCTTTGGATGCGTTATTGCTGAATTCTTGGAGGGCATTATTGACCACAATAGGGTAAATAGCGCCATTGCTTGCTGCTAGCAATGAGAATGCAACCATAAGCGGTAATATTGTTTTAGTATCGAGGATCACACTTGATACAAAAATGGCAACAACACAAAAACCAAATAAAATTAGTAAATAGCGTAGGCTGGCTTTGGTGCCAAACTGTCGAATAAGTAACTTACCGGAATAGCCACCGACAATAAACATGATGGTTTGGGGAATAAAACTTAATCCAATTTCAGTTGCGGCGTAACCATATTGTTCCATCACCGCAGGCCATAGGGTTAAGTAAGCGAAAAACGCACCCGAACAGGCACCAAAAATGATGACATTACCTAAGTAACGTGTGTTGGCTAATAATTGTTGATAGCGGATATGGGACTTATTTTTGTGTAAACGAATAGGCTCTTTAGGTACAAAAAAATGTGTCATAGCGATTAATATTACGGCGATAACACATAAGGTAATAAACACTGCACGCCAGCCAAAATTATTGAGTATCAATGCGCCAGCAATGGGCGCTAATGCCGGAGATAAAGCGACCAAAGGCATAATATTAGAGAAAATATTTTGAGCTTTATCGGCGGGGTATTGTTCAATCACTATTGCTTGCCAGATCACTGCTGCACTGCAAGCGCCGATGGCTTGGAAGAAGCGCGCAATATTCATCATCATTATGGTTTCACTGTTCGCAATGAGTGCGCTTGCCAACATAAACAGACTTAGCCCAACAAAGAGTGAATTCCGCTTACCTATTTTATGAACTAATGGCCCGTATAATAACTGTCCAATAGCAAGGCCTGCCAAAAAACTGGTTAATGATATGGCCACCTCAGAAGTGTTAGCATTAAACGTCCCTTCAATAGATTTGAATGCAGGGAGGTACATGTCGGTTGCAATAAATCCCAACATACTCAGCAAGGCTAAATAAAACAGGAACAGGTAAAATGTTATGTTTGTTTGTTTATTGTTGATTATTATGTTGTTGTTGCTAAAATTAGGCATAAATATTTTCGTCTGGTCAATAAAGCTTGCTAGTTTAATGGCTTACTAAATTAGCTGGAAACGTTTAATTTTGAAGGCAGCTATCAAAAAATTTGATTGCAAGGAGTGAGTGGAATTGAGTATGATCACTTGAAACCAGTATTACCTCAGCCGAAGATGTTATTCATCTAGTGCTGTTAAGGTACATTTTATAATGAGCAAATTGATATGCTTTCACAGCACATTTTTGAATTAATCGATGTTGTTGCCCAAACAGGCAGTTTTACCGCGGCAGCCAAAAAACTGCATAAGGTGCCGTCTGCGATTAGTTATTCAGTTAAACAAATTGAGACTGAGCTTGGGGTTGAGTTATTTATTCGCCATCATAGAAGTGTCAGCCTAACCCCGGCAGGAAAACATTTTGTCGCTAAAGCTCGCCAGTTTCTTAACGATATGGCGCTGATGAAAAGAGACACTCAACGAGTGGCAAATGGGTGGAAGCCTTCGTTATCTATTGCGCTGGATAATATTGCCAGAACCGACAGTGTGCATGCCTTAATCGCTGACTTTTACAGAAAGTTTCAGGATGTTGAGCTGATTATTCGGATTGAAATATTTAATGGTGTATGGGAAGCGCTCGCCACAGGGCGCAGTGACATCGCTATTGGTGCGACAACTGCAAATCCAGTTGATGGGTCATTTAAATTCACTCATATGGGGGATATTGATTGGTTATTTGTGGTGAGTGCTGATCATCCATTGGCGAATATTACACGGCTTATAGTGGATGATGAGTTACGTGATTTTCCGTCTATTTGTCTTGAAGATACCTCGCGAGAGATCCCTAAACGAATTGATTGGTTGCTCAATAATCAACGGCGTTTAGTGGTACCCGACTGGCACAGTGCAATCAACTGTTTTGTCGAAGGCTTAGGGGTAGGGTACATGCCTGAACATTTAGCTGCACCGTTAATCGAGTCCGGTAAATTAGTCAGTAAAGTGCTGTGCACCGTTAAACAACCTAGCCCTTGTTGTTTAGCGTGGAATGATGAGCAAATGTCGCCAGCACTCGCCTGGGTGCTAGATTATTTAGGTGATAGTGAGCAATTACATCGTCAATGGTTAGCCTAGGCTTACCGCGGCTTACCGCGCGATAAAAGGGCTTATTATTTGAATCCAAGTTATGGTTTAGCATTGTTTGATTTGCGCTATCGAGATACAAAAAAAGGGTAAAGCATGATGCTTTACCCTTTTTATTTGCGTATCACGCACTAACAATGCTTATTCGCTAATTTCAACACCAGCGCGATTAATTAAGAATTGGCTTAAAATCGGTACCGGACGACCGGTAGAGCCTTTATTCGCGCCGCTGTTCCAAGCAGTACCAGCGACATCTAAATGCGCCCAATTGTACTTCTTAGTAAAGCGAGATAAGAAACATGCGGCAGTAATCGACCCTGCAGGACGGCCGCCTAAGTTAGTCATGTCGGCAAATGGGCTGTCTAGCATGTCTTGATATTCATCCCATAACGGCATGCGCCATGCGCGGTCACCACTTTGCTCGCCGGCATTTAACAGCTCATGAGCTAGTGGATTGTGCGAACTGAATAAACCAGAAGCGTGCTTACCAAGGGCAATAACACAGGCACCCGTTAAGGTTGCAGTATCGATGACTAATTCAGGTTCAAAGCGCTCAACGTAGGTTAATACATCACATAATACTAAGCGACCTTCGGCATCAGTGTTAAGCACTTCAACCGTTTGACCTGACATAGTGGTTAAAATATCACCTGGGCGATAGGCATTGCCCGCAGGCATGTTTTCACAACCCGCTAAAATGCCAATGACGTTAATAGGCAGTTTCATTTCGCATAATGCTTTCATGGTGCCAATCACACCTGCAGCGCCACCCATGTCGTATTTCATTTCATCCATGGCTTCGCCAGGTTTTAATGAAATTCCGCCAGAATCAAAGGTTAACCCTTTACCGACAAGGACAATTGGCTTTTCAGTGCTGTCGACTGCGCCTTGATATTCCATCACGGTCATGATTGATTCATTGCTGCTTGCGCGGCCTACGGCAAGATAAGCGTTCATGCCTAACTTAGCCATTTGCTCTTCGCCAATAGTCGTGACAGTGAGGTTTTCATGCACTTCAGCCATTTGACGAGCTTGGGACGCTAAGTAGGCTGGATTACATATGTTAGGTGGCATGTTGGCCACGTCTCGACATAAATGCATACCCGCTGACACTGCGGTTCCGTGTTCAATTGCGCGCTCACCAATGGTTAATTCGCGGCGTGTTGGCACGTTAAATACCATTTTACGTAATGGACGACGAGTTTCGTCTTTACGGGTTTTTAAGGCATCAAATGAATACAGGCTATTCCTAGTGCTTTCAATGGCTTGGCGAACTTTCCAGTAGGTGTCGCGGCCTTTGACATGCAGTTCAGTTAAGAAGCACACTGCTTCCATTGAACCGGTTTCATTGAGGGTACTGATGGTTTTTGTGATAATTTGTTTGTATTGGCGTTCATCTAACTCACGCTCTTTGCCACAACCAACCAGTAAAACGCGCTCACTTAGTACGTTTGGTACATGATGCAGTAGCAACATTTGACCCGGTTTACCTTCAAGGTCACCACGACGAAGTAGGTTACTAATGTAACCTTCACTTATTTTATCCAATTGCTCTGCGATACCAGACAGACGGCGGGGTTCGTATACTCCGACAACGATACAGGCTGAACGTTGCTTTTCGGGGCTACCGCTCTTTACGCTAAACTCCATGAGCACTCCTAGATTCTTAAAGACAAATTACTATATTTATTAGATAATGTTTGCATTAGGCCATCTGGCATATAATCAACGAAAAGGTGATAGCTGTTTGGGATTATTAACGAAAAAAAGGCGTAAATTGACAGCCAAAATAGATGTTAACCATGACCCCAAAGCACCTTCCGCGCTGGTCAGAAAACTAGCAAAACTGCTGAAAGTAGACAGTTTACATGAAAGTTGCTCTGATACCAGTAAAAAGATAAGTTTAGCCACCGGATCCTACTTGTGATTGTATTTAGATATCTTATTAGTGAAGTTTTAAAAGCGCAATTCTCAGTACTTTTAGTGCTGCTAACTATTTTTATCAGTCAACAGTTTGTGCGCGTGTTAGCTGATGCCTCTGATGGTGAATTCCCAGCTTCCTTGGTGATGACATTATTAGGCTTAAATTTGCCTCAATTAACGGTGTTAGTGTTGCCGCTGAGTTTCTTTTTAGGGATATTGTTGGCCCATGGGCGAATGTATGCTGAAAATGAAATGGTAGTACTGCATGGTGTTGGTGTCAGTGAATGGTATGTCACTCGAGTAACCTTATTACTTGCGATTGGCAATTTATTGTTTACCGCTTATTTGTCTGTTTATGTCGGCCCTTGGGCGGAAGAGCGTCAAAACCAGGTCTTAGAAAAAGCCCAATCTGAAGCCGGATTAGCGGCATTAACCCAAGGTCGCTTTCAAGCAAGCCCGAATGGGCGAGCGGTATTGTTTGTTGAAAAAATAAACAAAGACAACACTTTGGATAAAGTATTTGTTGCACAACTTCCCGATCCTGAAGACGAATATGGTTTAACTAATATTGTGGTGGCTAACAAAGGTCGGGTGATTGAAGATGATATTGGTAGCCAGCAATTACAGCTCGAAAAAGGCTTCCGCTATCAAGGCAGCCCTAAATCACTCGAACTACAAATAATTGAGTTTGGTGGTTATAAAATGGAGATTAAAGAACAAGAAGTGGATGAGCGGCGACGTAAATTATCTGCAATGCCAGTTGATCAATTGTTGGATACTCCAGGACCTGAAGCGGCAGCTGAATTTCAATGGCGCTTAGCTATCCCTATCGCGATCCCATTGTTGACGTTAATTGCGGTGCCGTTAGCGCGGGTTAATGTTCGCCAGGGTAAGTTTGCTAAAATGGGTCCCGCTATTTTGCTTTATTTGGGCTACTTTGGATTAATGATTGCAGGTCGAAAAGCCCTGCAAGATGAGGTGGTGCCGCAATTTTTAGGCATGTGGTGGATCCATGGCTTTGCGTTGATATTAGGGTTGTTATTACTTATTAAAGAACGCCCGACAGGGATGAAGTTCCTGGGTTTATTTAAACGCAAGCAGGTGACTGCATGAAAATACTAGACCTTTATATTGCTCGTATGATCGTTAGTACATCAGGCTTGTGTTTACTGATTTTGACTGGGTTGTCAGGCATCATTAAGTGGGTTGATCAACTGCGTTTGGTTGGGCGTGGTGCTTATACCATGCTAGATGCTGGCATATACGTGTTGTTTTTAGTGCCCCGTGATATTGAAATGTTTTTCCCTATGGCGGTACTGCTAGGTGCGTTAATTGGTATGGGCATGCTGGCATCTAACTCTGAGTTAGTGGTGATGCAAGTCTCTGGTATGTCGCGCTTACAAATCACCCAATCTGCAATGAAAACGGCTGTTCCATTAATGATCATGGTCATGGCGCTCGGTGAATGGGGCGCGCCTATTGCCGAAAAAAGTGCTAAAGAACTTCAAGCGACTAAAATATCGGGTGGCAGTTTGATTAAATCACATCGGGGTATTTGGGCTAAAGATGGTGACTTATTCGTTAATATCGGTGAGGTTAAAGACGTTAATACTCTGATTGATATTCGCTTATATGAGTTTAACGATCAACAAGAATTAACCGGAGTGACCCATGCTAAAACCGCCGAATTTATTGGCGATGCTTGGCAGCTATCTGCAGTTGATAATACCACGGTAAAAGACGATCGAGTTATTCGCGACCATCTTGATACTGATGTGTGGCAGTCTTCATTAACCCCAGATAAGCTCAGTGTTGTGTCGGTTAAACCAGAGGCATTATCCATTAGTGGCTTAATTGACTACTTGGATTATTTAAAAATTAACCAACAAGATCCGAGTCGTTATGAACTGGCACTGTGGCGTAAGATTATGCAGCCAGTAACGGTGGCAGTGATGATGTTAGTGGCATTGTCGTTTGTGTTCGGTCCGTTACGTACTGTGACCATGGGAGCTCGAGTGTTACTCGGTGTAGTAGCAGGATTTAGCTTTTATATTAGTAATGAGATATTTGGTCCTATGAGCATAGTGTATGAGTTACCTGCGGTGGTTGGCGCAATTGCCCCCAGCATGTTATTTACTGGATTAGCTTTGTATTATATTCGTAAGTAACTAAACGTTAATTTGAACATTAAACTGTGATGCAAAAATGGCAACCTTTGGGTTGCCATTTTATTATTGGTAAAGGCCAATTGATTATGCGCCACGCCAGTTACGCATTTGATTAGCTTCTACTGACAATACCACAACCTCAGAACGGGTCATCATGTCTTGTAATGCTAATTTGTCATCATTGATGATAATCCACAGATTACCAATACCTAATAACGACCAAACTACCCGAGCGCAGGCGGTAATGAAACTTAAGTCTTGGCCATTGGGATGTTGAACTTTAAGTCGCCAAGCTCGCATACCTAATGTTTGCCCACCTCGGCTCCAAAACACGGCATAAAATCCGCCGACACAAATGGCTATCCAGAGTTGATAAAGTCCATGATAAACCGGAGTGTTATTGAGCAAGTCTGACACATCTTCGTGACCATTCATCGCGATAAGTCCGCTACTTTGCAGACCCAAGAAAACAGCAAAACCAACAGCGCCAGCAAACATATAAACGGCTACAGCAAGCATTGAGTCATACGTCATTGCACCTAAACGTCGAAAAAAACTGGCTCGAGGGAAATTAGCATGATCTGAATTCAACATAGAGAGTCCTTATTTAAACCAAAATGATTAAACCTCATCATCTTCACGAACAAATTTGATGCTAGTAAAACCAAAACGTGCAAATTCAGTTTTACGAAATTCTTTCTCTGCTTTCGCGCCTTTTTTTGACGTTAACGCAACTTGTTGTTCCATGGCTAAAAAACTTTTTAAATCAATCCCTTCGGCTTCAGCTGCTGCTTCATAAAGATCATGATGTATGTCATAGCTAAACGCGATAGTTTTGGTTTTGCCTTTAAAGGTATAGATAACTTGGCGCGCCATGGCGAACTCCTGAAATTAATGTAATTCATTTTTTAATGTAAACAATACGGCACCCCAAAGGCATCAATCTGCCGACAAAGACTTAAGCGTTATGATTTTTGAGGTACCAAATGGTAAAAGAGACAAATACCCATAGGGTGATGATCTGATGCACAATCTTCGATTATCCCACGTTCATCGACGTATAACCAAGCTGATCGGCATGAACTTGCAATAAATATTCAAATAATACGATGCCCCTGCTGACTAATGCTGTAATAAGCTAATCCTTGCGGTTTAAGGTTTTAACATCGCCATAGCAAACAAAAACATCATAAAAAGTATTGGCTAACAAAACCGTCGTGACGACTGCTGGCGGCTTAGAGGGGAACCTTTATAATAAGGGTAAATACAAATAACATGCCCCATCAGGGTAACTATCTAGTGATTGTGTCAGTTTTGCTGATGTGATGTCTGCTTTAAACCCTTGTTGTTGCCAGTACGTTTGCGCACCCTGTACGGCCACCAGTCCTATACCCTTCACCATCAACGCTTTTGCTTGATTTACAACATAAGTGAAGAGCTGTTTACCAATTCCCATGCCTTGTGCATTGGGTGAAATGGCCATGTCATGTAAATACCAGCAGTTAGCATCAATCTGGCCACTGATTTCGGTATTCAATGACGGGGCATCGCCTCGTTGCCAAGGGTGAACAAGGGCATAAGCTAAAACGCGACCTTGTCGTTCAAACACGACACAGCTAGTCGGCGACGTTCGCCATTTACTTTGCATAACACCAAGCGACTCTGGCGCTAGTTCAACATAACATTGTGCTTGGATCGCCATAATAGCGGGCCAGTCGGTCGCGTAAATTGGACGTATTGACATATCATTCATTCTTGGTGTTTTTGAGCGCATCATTATACTCAGCAAGGGTCTAAAACCTAAGCGTTAATCTGGTATTACCTCGAGATAACATTTTCAACATAACATTGTGCTTGGATCGTCATAATAGTGGGTCAGTTAGTAGGGATAATTATACTAAGCAAGGGTCTAAAACCTAAGCGCTAATCTGTGCTAGAGTAATCATAAAAATAGAGATAAGGAAGATCAACATAATGGAAATCAGTTTACCTTCAGTGAGTAGATGCGTTATCACATCGGCCGTGTTGACATTAATAGCGTGTTCATCATTTACGGCAACCGCTGGTATTGAGGCTTTTAAACCGGGACCAGTGATTAAAGATTACGGAAAGGTGGCCGAAGTGAATAGCAGCTTAACCATACCAACAGGCATGAAGTTTAACGTTGCTTTTGATTTAGGTACAGCCGCTAAACCCGCTGAAATAAACTCTAGTATTGATACTTTGGCGCGCTTTATTAATATGCATGTGGCAGCCGGGGTTAAACTGAAAGACATTTCGCTTGCTATGGTGGTGCATGGTAAAGCGGCTAGCGATATGACCAAGGATAGTTTTTATCAGCAGTTGAATGCAGGGCAGAAGAATGCTAATTCGGATTTAATTGCGCAGTTGGTAAGACAGGGGGTTAAGTTTTATGTGTGTGGTCAAACAGCCGCCTATTACGGCATTACTCCTGATGACTTGCTGCCGGGTGTTGACATGGCGTTATCGGCGTTAACTGCACATGCAGTATTAGCCCGCGAAGGTTACAGCGTTAATCCGTTTTAACCCCATATTAACGACTAAACACATCCTGCTTGGTGTATTTTTCGATAATGCTTTGAGTGGTGCCATTTTGGTTAAATTCAGCAATAGCGGCATTAATTTGTGGTAGTAAGGCAGTATGTTTTTTACGAAGACGCATGACCAAGTGGCCTTCTGAATGAATCGAGGCAAGGGTGACTGGTCTATTGAGTTTTTTTGCCCAATACAAGGCGGGTAAATCTCCAGAGATAACCGCTTCAACTCGCTCTTTATGTAATGCCTTGATGAGTTCTCTCTCAGAGGTAAAATCAACTCGAGTAAACTCTGTATCGTCGTGGTAAAGGTAGCCACGAATTGTGCCTATTTTTTTACCTTTAATCTGATTAACGTCTTGCCATTTTTGAGCATTTTTGTCTAAAGTGATAATGTTTTCTTGAATGACTAATATCGCTATCGATGAGACAAAATCATCGCCTACTTTTTGATCCTCAAACCAGCTTGGGCTAACAAAGTCGAAGTCTAGTAAGCCATTCGCTAAGGCGTAATTAGTTCTTTTGGGAGGATAATTGTTTTTTTCAACTTCAATGTTGGCCTTTGCAAGCAGTAACGGAACCAGCTCGCCGAGTATTCCTGGGTTTTCAGCCGATCCAGCAATGTAATAAGGCACCCAACTGCTGGAGGCATTGACGTTATACTTAAGTGCTGTGCTCGCTTGAACGGTGGAACCACAAAAAAATATCACCAAGCAAGTGAGTGCTAGAAAGCCTTTTTTCATGGTGACTCCTTATCTTTAACATTCTATTAATACTACAACAATTTTTCGCTGCTTAATAAAGATCAAGGCACAGTAAACATAAACTTGAGTGTAAGTTATCAGGTATTAATACATAAGTTTTATGATGTTTGATCAATGAGGTCTTTTTATTGCCTTGGCTGAGTAATACACCTTGCTCTAATGCTAACCGTGCAACCAACTTTTCATCACCACGAATGTACATTGAGATTGGTTTGACAATTTTTTCATCAACAATGTGCTGATTAAATTCTTTTGCTGAGATAATTAAACTTGATTTACCGTCACTGTTGATCTTCAATTTGGCATCAATGTCGGTATCGGTTACCACCACCCATTCTTGTGCTGCGAGTCCGGTTAATAGGTTTTTAAGCCCAGTGCCAGTGGCGATAGCACTGTTATTAACTTGTTGATATTGATCGGCAATACAGGTTAATCGTTGTTTAAGTTGAGCCCCAGCACCTTGACTTCGAGCTTGACTTATCCAGGCCGTTAAGTCGTCGGCCATTAGTTTCGAAAAGCGTTTTGTTTTTAACGACTCAACCATCCAGTTACATAAAAAATGGCTTTCTTGTGCTGCAGTTCTGACGGCTTTGTGTTGTGATGCCGAGGTCTTTATGGCATCTATTCCAGCGAGCGCAAGGGTTAATAAAGCTTGGTTGTATGTTTCTGTAGTCATTTTAACGAGGTCAATAAAGTAGTGTGATAGCTAGTTTACCGTGTAGTCGCAAATTGCTAAATAGATATTTGTGTTAAGTCGGCTCGAAGAGCTGGCGTTTCTATGTAAAGTAGCCGCCGTTCAACAAGGATGAACGGCAACTAAAATAGAGTGTAGATTACTTTTTCGGGGGGAATTGCGCCAAGATAGCGGCAACAGTTTGGTTAATGCCTTGTGCTTTAACTTCGCCACCTTGATCAAAGTGGTACTGACCATTGCCGCGCCAAATTAAGCGTTTGTCGGCTGGGTCGATAATATCAATTTGGATAGTTTGCGTTTTAGCTGTGTTACTGCCTAGCGGGATACCAATACTCGTGCCAAGACTTATCCCACCACTAGAGCCCCAAGTTCCAGAACCTAAGCCGATAGAAAGCCCTGAATCTTTTTCTTTGTTTTCAGTGATAAAGGCATAGTTGACTACAAAATCAGCATTACTGGCGCTAAAGAGATAACCTTGGTTAAGTAAGGTTTGCTTAATGTCGTCATTAATTCGGTCAGCGGTTAAAGGATCATCAGTTTGTTTTACGGTGAGTTGACTGAATGTTTTGAGTACAGAGAAGTCGTAATTGACATCATAATCTTGCTTGGGTTTTGTCGCACAAGAGGCCAGCAATAACAGGCCACATATACTCAAGTGAATTCAAACTGCAGGTTTTAATTTCTGAAAGTTATCATTAATTGTATCACCGAGCGTGTCAGC
>NZ_JBEOPP010000086.1:0-15326 GCF_040310185.1 Shewanella sp. T24-MNA-CIBAN-0130
AATGATTTTTTTGATGAGGAAAGATCTGCTTATCGTTAAATTCGGCAAATAGTGGCGCTTTTAGACTGGCGTTAACAACCACTATGGTTGAGGTTAACCCATCAGTATTAACGGCCAATCACAAACTGCTTTGCTACGCGTTGTCAACGATTGTTGTCGCTATTAAAACCACTATTCTCTATGTCACCGGCTAGGCTTTGGCCATAAAGCAGGTTGTAGTGTATGTCTTGGCCAAGGGCGTTTTTTGGCACTTGCTCCGCTGATGTATCGAGCCAGTGTTTAAATTGCCTCCTGAAGAACTTGAATGAGCCACTTAAAAAAATGATCAGTCTTTTTGACTTAGTGCAGATATTTGCATTTCAATACAATTCCGCTTGGCTATCATGCTCAGTGCCATATCCGCCTTGTTGACGCTGCAAGTTTTGTTTTTCCTGTGCAACTTTCATGTTTCTTTGAATTTATATCTTGGATAGACCCCACAAGTCTATTGCTTGCCTGTTAGAAGGCCGCGTAGCAATCGATCGGTAAATAACCCTAACGGGTTTGCTCCATGGCAAGAAAAGCGCTCTCGCACGTGTCCTTGAGGCTACCTTGTTAATAGTCGTACAGCACAAAGTTGTTTAAACCTTGATAACGAGGCTCATCCACGCCAGAGCAATTCACCCACAGATACGATTCGTTAATCACTTTGAGCGTCGCTTCATCAGCGTGAGGTTCACTTTTAGTTAATAGAGGTTGGTACCGTAAATCATCTAAGGAGTTAACAGGACGGCGGACTTTATCATCCAATCTGCGATTAACGCTTAAGCTGTACCTCTGGCTTGTATAGGGCTAATAGATACTGCTGATATAAGAAATAGTGCTGGTGATGAGCGAATTAATAGCTTGGGGTTATAATACTTTCACAAAAAAGGCTGACTGACAACGAATAGGGGAAGCCCACAAACCCGTTTGATGCTGCATGCAGATAGTCTATTGAAAAGCATGGGGCGTCACCTCTGTCGACATGATCACTGTTATTTATCAAACGCTGCGACGTTTTAAGCTTAGTTGCTTTACAGAAATAAAAGGTGCTGAACTGAGATTATGTTAATGACAAAAACCAGTAATCGTTAAAGCGCTGGCTGCATTTATTGGGAGGCAGCTCATTCTTCATGAGAACATTTAGCCATATTAACTCTTGATGTAATAGTTAGCCGTTAAGATAAAGGAGCAATAAGCGGTACTGAAGAGGTACTTGCCCGAACGCTTATAATATGACCGATGCAGGAAAAAAATAAAAAAAACCGAGCCTAAGCTCGGTTTTTTCGGTGAGTAACTAATTACTCAGCAGCTTCTACTTCAACAGCTTCAGCAGCTTCAGGACGACCTACTAACTCGATGTAAGCCATTGGGGCTTTATCACCGGTACGTAGACCGCACTTTAGAATACGAGTGTAGCCACCAGGACGTTCCTGGAAGCGTGGACCCAATTCAGTAAATAACTTACCTACAACTTCAGCGTCGCGGGTACGAGCAAAAACTAAACGGCGATTTGCAACGCTGTCAATTTTAGCAAGTGTTATTAGAGGTTCAACAACGCGACGCAGTTCTTTCGCTTTAGCTACAGTTGTCTTGATAATCTCATGACGAACTATTGAACAAGCCATGTTACGAAACATAGCTTGACGATGACTGCTGTTGCGGTTTAGTTGACGACCACTCTTACGATGGCGCATGACCTAATCCTTATAACCTAAATCTGTACTAACCTGAGACTTATAGGTCGTCAGCTAAACTAGCCGGTGGCCAGTTTTCTAGACGCATACCTAACGACAGTCCGCGAGACGCTAAAACATCCTTAATTTCGGTAAGAGATTTCTTACCTAAGTTAGGGGTCTTAAGCAACTCAACTTCAGTGCGTTGTACCAGATCTCCGATGTAATGAATCGCTTCGGCTTTTAAACAGTTAGCCGAACGTACAGTTAGCTCTAAATCGTCGACAGGACGCAGCAAAATCGGATCGAACTCCGGTTTCTCTTCTACAACAGCCTGCTCAGTCACATCACGTAATTCAACAAACGCATCTAGCTGTTCAGCTAAGATGGTTGCGGAACGACGAATGGCTTCCTCAGGATCAATAGTACCGTTAGTGGTCATATCAATCACAAGTTTGTCTAAGTCAGTACGTTGTTCTACACGAGCAGCTTCAACATTATATGCAATGCGAGCTACAGGCGAGAATGAAGCATCAATCAATAAGCGACCGATTGGGCGATCATCGTCTTCAGTCTGTGCACGAGCCGAAGCAGGCACATAACCACGACCACGCTCAACGCGGATACGCATGCTGATATCATTGTTACCAGTCAAGTGACAGATAACATGATCAGGATTCACGATGGTAACATCACCATCATGCGTGATATCTGCTGCTGTAACAGGGCCTGTGCCGGACTTGCTTAATGTAAGCAAAGCCTCGTCTTTACCCTCGATGGTCACTGCTAATCCCTTAAGATTAAGCAATATCTCAAGGATATCTTCTTGCACGCCTTCCTTACTGCTGTATTCATGCAGTACGCCGTCAATTTCGACTTCAGTAACTGCACAGCCAGGCATAGACGACAATAGGATTCGACGCAACGCGTTACCTAAGGTATGGCCAAAACCACGTTCTAGTGGCTCTAGTGTAACTTTGGCGCGAGTTGAATTAACCTGCTCAATATCAACGAGACGCGGTTTAAGAAATTCTGTAACAGAACCCTGCATTGTGTCCTCTCTTGTTTGTTAGCCTTACTTAGAGTAAAGCTCGACGATCAGCTGTTCGTTAATATCCGCAGACAAATCGCTACGTTCTGGAATACGCTTAAAAGCACCTTCCATTTTCGCATTGTCGACTTCTACCCATGTAGGCTTTTCACGTTGAGAAGCCACTTCTAAAGCCGCTTTGATACGAGCTTGAGTACGTGACTTTTCACGGATGCTTACAACATCATTCGCAGACACTTTGAATGACGGAATATTAACAACACGACCGTTAACCATAACAGATTTATGGCTTACTAGCTGACGTGATTCTGCACGCGTAGAACCGAAACCCATACGATAAACAACGTTATCTAGGCGGACTTCTAAGAGTTGCAATAGGTTTTCACCTGTATTGCCTTTTAAACGTGCAGCTTCTTTGTAGTAGTTACGGAATTGCTTTTCTAGCACTCCGAAAATACGACGAACTTTTTGTTTCTCGCGTAGCTGAATACCATACTCAGACAAACGTGGCTTACGTGCGCCATGTTGTCCAGGTGCAGTTTCTAGCTTACACTTCGATTCGATTGCTCTCACACCGCTTTTTAGGAAAAGGTCTGTACCTTCTCTGCGGCTGAGCTTGAGCTTGGGACCCAAGTATCTTGCCATGATCTTTCTCCAACTATCCTATATACGCAGTGTTATACACGACGTTTTTTAGGTGGACGACAGCCATTATGAGGGATAGGCGTCACATCGGTAATGTTGGTAATTTTATAACCAACAGCGTTCAGCGCACGAATGGCTGATTCACGACCTGGACCTGGACCCTTCACGAAAACTTCAAGGTTTTTAACGCCGTAGTCTTGAGCAGCAATACCTGCACGCTCAGCAGCAACCTGTGCAGCGAATGGTGTTGATTTACGTGAACCACGAAAACCAGAACCACCTGAGGTAGCCCATGACAACGCATTACCTTGACGATCTGTAATGGTGACAATTGTGTTGTTGAAAGACGCATGGATATGAGCCATGCCATCTGCAACCTGTTTACGTACGCGCTTACGCGGAGAACGTGACGGAACTTTAGCCATTTTGGTTTACCTTCCCGTTACTTTCTGATTGGCTTACGTGGACCTTTACGCGTACGCGCATTGGTCTTAGTACGTTGCCCACGAAGGGGCAGGCTACGACGATGGCGGAGACCACGATAACAACCAAGATCCATAAGACGCTTGATGTTCATTGAAATCTCACGACGCAAGTCACCTTCTACTGAATATTTGGCGACTGCTTCGCGTAGGATATCTATCTGAGCTTCGCTCAATTCCTTGATCTTAGCATCTTCGGCGATTGAAGTAGATGCGCAGATTGCTCTAGCGCGTGTACGTCCAATACCAAAGATAGCAGTCAACGCAATGACTGCATGCTTTTGATCAGGAATGTTAATGCCAGCGATACGGGCCACTATGCACTCCTTAAGTTAAAGGTCATCTGCGAAAAGCCCGAAAGGATACTCGACAGACGACAGATTTGCAAACAATATTTTGGTCAGCCCATTATTGGGCTGACCAAACTTCTTTCTTAGCCTTGACGCTGTTTGTGTTTTGGTTCAACACAGATAACGCGAACAACGCCACTACGCTTGACGATCTTGCAATTACGGCAGATCTTCTTCACGGAAGCTCGAACTTTCATTTCATCACTCCGTAAAAGCAATCTTGTTTTCCAAAGCGATCTTATTTCGCTTTGTTAACGAGATTAGCTTTCTTCATCACAGACTCATACTGATGAGACATCATATGGGTCTGAACCTGAGCCATGAAGTCCATGGTCACGACGACTATAATTAGTAGTGAAGTACCGCCAAAATAGAACTGTACTTTCCACGCAATTAACATGAACTCCGGAATTAAGCAGATAAAGGTAATATACAACGCACCCGCTAAGGTTAAACGTGTCATTACTTTATCAATGTAACGCGAAGTCTGTTCTCCGGGACGGATCCCAGGAATGAATGCACCACTCTTTTTCAAGTTATCTGCTGTTTCACGAGGGTTAAAAACCAACGCAGTATAGAAGAAACAGAAAAAGATAATTGCTGACGCGTACAATAATGAATACAGCGGTTGTCCTGGTGACACAGCTAAAGCGAAATCGCTTAACCATGACATAGACTCATTTTGACCAAACCACTGAGCCAGTGTGCCTGGGAACAAAATAATGCTGGAAGCAAAGATTGGTGGAATCACACCTGCCATATTAATTTTTAAAGGTAAATGGGTGCTTTGCGCTGCAAAAACCTTACGGCCTTGTTGGCGCTTAGCGTAGTTAACGACGATACGACGTTGACCACGTTCCACAAATACCACTAAATAAGTTACAGCAAATACAATAACAGCGAGCAACAGTAGTACTAAAACATTCATGTCACCTTGACGCGCCTGCTCGGCTGTTGAGCCGATGGCCGATGGTAGACCAGCAACAATACCTGCGAAAATTAAAATCGAGATACCATTACCAATACCACGTTCGGTAATTTGCTCACCTAGCCACATAAGGAACATAGTTCCTGTCACTAGACTCACAACTGCAACAAAGTAAAAACCAATTCCGGGATTGGCCACAAGGCCAGGCATCAGATTTGGTAAACCCGTTGCAATACCGACAGATTGCAGCGTACCCAGCATAAGTGTGCCATATCGAGTATATTGACTGATTTTTTTACGTCCTGATTCGCCTTCTTTTTTTAATTCAGCGAGTGCAGGATGCACAACAGTCAATAACTGCATTATGATAGATGCCGAAATATACGGCATGATACCCAATGCGAAGATAGAAGCACGCTCTAAAGCACCACCCGAGAACATGTTGAACATGCCAAGGATGGTATCTTTTTGCTGAGCAAATAGCTCTGCCAATACAGCGGCGTCAATACCAGGAATTGGCACAAACGAACCGGCTCTAAAGACGATAATTGCGCCAATCACGAACAGAAGACGAGTTTTCAGTTCAGACAAACCGCCTTTCGCGCTTTTTGAATCAAGTCCTGGTTTTGCCATCGATGTATTATTCCTCGATCTTGCCACCGGCAGCTTCAATAGCTGCACGAGCACCTTTAGTTACCTTCAGACCTTTTACAGTCACAGGGCGGTCAATGGTACCTGAAAGAACGATTTTCGCAAACTGGATATTGCGAGTAATAACATTCGCATCTTTCAGTGCATTCAAATCGACAACATCACCGTTAACTTTTGCTAGTTCGAGTAAACGAACTTCAGCTGTTACCAAAGCGCGACGCGAGGTAAAGCCAAATTTAGGTAGGCGGATCTTAAGTGGCATTTGACCACCTTCGAAACCGACGCGAACGCCGCCGCCTGAACGAGACTTCTGACCTTTATGGCCACGTCCCGCTGTTTTACCTAAACCTGAACCGATACCACGGCCTACACGCTTAGGAGCAGATTTAGAACCTGCTGCTGGAGATAGAGTATTTAGACGCATTATCTTAATTCCTCCACCGAAACCATGTAGTACACCTTGTTAATCATACCGCGAACTGAAGGTGTATCTTCAATTTCGACAGTGTGACCAATGCGGCGTAGGCCTAAACCGGTTAAGGTTGCACGGTGTTTTGGTAAACGACCAATGCTGCTTTTAGTCTGTGTGACTTTTAAAGTTTTAGTAGCCATGGTGCATTACCCCCGAATTTCATCAACATTCAGGCCACGTTTTGCTGCGATTTGAGCTGGTGACTTCATGTGCACCAACGCATCGACAGTTGCGCGAACGATGTTGATCGGGTTAGTAGAACCGTATGCTTTTGACAGAACGTTATGAACGCCTGCTACTTCCAATACGGCACGCATTGCGCCTCCGGCAATAATACCGGTACCCTGTGATGCTGGTTGCATATAAACTTTAGAACCAGTATGGCGACCTTTAACTGGGTGATGCAAAGTACCTGCATTCAACTCCACGGTTACCATATTTCGACGGGCTTTTTCCATTGCTTTTTGAATAGCAGCTGGAACTTCTCGCGCTTTACCATAGCCATAGCCGATCTTACCATTACCATCACCCACAACTGTTAGTGCAGTGAAGCTAAAGATACGACCGCCTTTAACTACTTTAGAAACACGATTAACTGCAATTAATTTCTCTTGCAGATCGTCTTTTTGCTGAGCTTCTAATTTAGCCATTTTTATAACCCCTTAGAACTTCAGGCCAGCTTCACGAGCGGCATCTGCTAACGCAGCGACACGACCATGATACTTGAAACCAGAACGGTCGAACGCAACTATTGCTACGCCCTTCTCGATCGCACGCTCAGCAACAATTTTACCTACTGCTTTAGCTGCATCCACGTTACCGGTACTCTTTAGTAGTTCTTTAACCGCTTTTTCAACGGTTGAAGCAACTGCCAACACCTGAGCTTCAGGATTGATTACCTGAGCATAAATGTGACGTGGTGTACGATGTACAACCAGACGATTCACGCCCAGCTCTTGGATCTTCTTACGTGCACGAGTAGCGCGACGTAAGCGAGATGTTTTCTTATCCATATCGCGTTACCTACTTCTTCTTAGCCTCTTTACGGCGTACTACTTCGTCGTCATAGCGAACACCTTTGCCCTTATAAGGCTCTGGTGGACGATATCCGCGAATTTCAGCAGCAACCTGACCAATTAACTGTTTATCAACGCCCGAAAGCACGATTTCAGTTTGGCTAGGACACTCTGCAGTAACGCCTGCGGGCAGTTTGTGTACTAATGGATGTGAAAAACCTAAAGTTAAATCTAAGTCACTACCAGCAATCTTTGCACGGTAACCTACACCAACTAATTTAAGTTTTTTCACAAAACCTTGAGATACACCAACAACCATATTGTTTACCAATGCACGTGCAGTACCAGCCTGTGCCCAAGCGTTAGCAACGCCTTCGACAGGAAGGAACTTAACTTGTGCATCGTCGATAACAACATTTACCGCATTGTTGATTACTCGAGTCAGACTTCCTTTACTGCCTTTCACAGTTAAGGTCTGTTCGTTTAAAGTCACCTCTACGCCAGCAGGAACAGTGACTGGTGCTTTTGCAACACGAGACATTTCTAGCTCCTTACGCTACGTAGCAGATAACCTCGCCACCCGAGCCATTTTGGCGGGCGGCGCGATCAGTCATCAAGCCTTTAGAAGTGGACACAATTGCGATACCCAGACCGCCCATCACCTTTGGTAGCTCGTCTTTACCTTTGTAAATACGAAGACCAGGGCGACTTACACGCTGGATAGTCTCAACGACTGGTTTGCCTTGAAAGTACTTTAAGGTAATTTCTAATTCAGGCTTAGCTTCATCTGCTACGGCGTATTCAGTAATGAAACCTTCATCTTTAAGTAATTTCGCAATTGCTACTTTTAACTTAGCTGAAGGCATCTTTACAGATACGTGGTTAGCAGCTTGGCCGTTACGAATACGGGTTAACATATCCGCAATAGGATCTTGCATGCTCATATTAGCTTACTCCGTGACAAGTGCTTACCAGCTGGCCTTACGCAGACCAGGAACTTCACCACGCATGGTTGCTTCACGTAATTTAATACGGCTTAAGCCGAATTTACGTAGGAAACCATGTGGGCGACCAGTTTGATTACAGCGGTTGCGTTGACGCGCAGCGCTAGAATCACGTGGTAGAGCTTGTAACTTAAGTACAGCATCCCAGCGATCTTCGTCAGAAGTTGCAGGACTGTTGATAATAGCCTTAAGTGCTAAACGCTTTTCAGCATATTTAGCTACGAGCTGCGCACGTTTTGCTTCACGTGCTTTCATAGATGTTTTTGCCATTATGCTACCCTTATTTCTTGAATGGGAAGTTAAAAGCGTCTAACAAAGCACGACCTTCTTCATCATTCTTCGCAGTAGTAGTGAAAACAATATCCATACCACGAATTTTATCGATTTTATCATAATCGATTTCTGGGAAGATGATCTGCTCACGCACGCCCATTGCGTAATTACCACGACCGTCAAACGCTTTAGCGCTTAAGCCTCGGAAATCACGAATACGTGGTATTGCAATGTCAACTAAACGCTCTAAAAATTCCCACATACGCTCACCGCGTAGGGTCACTTTACAGCCAATAGGGTAGCCTTCACGGATTTTAAAACCAGCAACTGATTTACGTGCAACAGTTACAATTGGTTTCTGGCCAGCGATTGCAGTCATGTCACGGAGCGCATGCTCCATAACTTTCTTATCTGCAACAGCTTCGCCTACACCCATGTTGAGGGTGATTTTTTCAATCCGAGGGACTTGCATGACACTGCTATAACCGAACTTTTTAGCTAGTTCAGCGATTACAGTCTCTTGATATTTATCATGCAGTTTCGCCATCGTTTACTCCAAATTACTTAACGAGTTCGCTGTTCGATTTAAAGAAACGGACTTTTTGGCCGTCTTCAAATCGGAAACCAACACGATCTGCCTTGCCTGTGGCTTGGTTAAAGATCGCAACGTTTGATGCTTGAATCGGTGCTTCTTTCTCGATAACGCCGCCAGTCACGCCCAATTGAGGGTTTGGTTTCTGGTGCTTTTTAACAAGATTGAGGCCTTCAACAATTAACTTACCAGTAGGTAAAACTTGAGAAACCTTACCGCGGCTACCCTTGTCTTTACCTGCTAGTACAATTACTTCGTCTTCACGACGGATTTTAGCTGCCATTTGAAGCTCCTTACAGTACTTCTGGTGCCAGCGAGACAATCTTCATGAATTTATCATTACGCAATTCACGTGTCACTGGGCCAAAGATACGAGTACCAATCGGTGCAAGGTTTGCATTAAGCAAAACCGCTGCATTTCGATCGAAGCGAATGACAGAACCGTCTGGACGACGAACGCCTTTCTTAGTACGGACTACCACCGCGTTATATACATCACCTTTCTTCGCTTTAGCGCGAGGAATTGCTTCTTTAACAGAAACTTTGATGATGTCGCCGATACCGGCATAACGACGATGAGAGCCACCCAAGACCTTAATACACTGAACTCTGCGTGCGCCGCTGTTACATGCGACGTCTAGAGTCGATTGCATTTGGATCATTTCAAGTGCTCCGCTATCGTTACTACACAATCCCACTATGGGACTACATTTGAACCAAATTCAAGTAATAATTTACTTAAAAATGGCGCGCAAGTATAACACACATTTTCGGGATGCATAGCAAAAAAAACAAACGGCCCCAAATACTGGGGCCGTTTACGTTAGCCTAATAAAATTAGGCTTTTGTCACTACTTCAGCAAGCGTCCAAGACTTAGTCTTAGATAGCGGACGACACTGGCTAATCGCCACGTAATCCCCTTCGTTACACTGATTAGTTTCGTCATGTGCATGGATCTTAGTAGTACGCTTAATGTACTTCCCATAAATAGGATGTTTCACTTGGCGCTCAATAGCAACAGTAATAGACTTGTCCATTTTGTTGCTAATTACTTTACCTTGCAAAGTACGGGTTTTATCAGACATTACGCACCTGCCTTAGAAGTAATAATGGTCTTTACACGTGCAATGTTACGACGCACTAGTTTCAATTGATTAGTTTGGCTCAACTGACCAGTAGCGTGTTGCATACGCAGGTTAAACTGCTCACGCAGCAGACCAAGTAATTCAGCGTTAAGTTCTTCAACGCTCTTTTCTCTTAGTTCGCTCGCTTTCATTACATCACCGTCTTAGTTACGAAGGTAGTCTTCAGAGGAAGTTTGGCTGAAGCCAAAGCAAAGGCTTCACGAGCCAACGCTTCAGGAACACCATCCATCTCATAAAGAACCTTACCAGGTTGAATCTGACATACCCAGTATTCAACGTTACCTTTACCTTTACCCATACGCACTTCTAGAGGCTTAGAGGTAATTGGCTTGTCAGGGAAAACTCGAATCCAAATTTGTCCTTGACGCTTAACGTGACGTGTCATGGCACGACGTGCAGATTCAATTTGACGAGCAGTTAAACGGCCACGGCCGACTGCTTTCAAACCGAAAGTACCAAAGCTAACTTCAGTACCGTTCGCTAGACCGCGGTTGCGGCCCTTGAACATCTTGCGAAACTTCATACGTTTAGGTTGCAGCATAAAAGTTTCTCCTATTTACCACGAGGCTTACGCTTGGGTTGCTGCTTAGGCTCTTCAATAGCTGGTATTAAACCGTCTAGAACTTCGCCTTTGAAGATCCAAACTTTAATACCAATCACACCATATTGCGTGTGACTTTCTGCAGTTGAATAGTCGATATCGGCACGCAAAGTATGTAGAGGTACACGACCTTCACGATACCATTCTGCACGCGCGATTTCAGCTCCGCCTAAACGGCCGCTCACTTGAACTTTGATACCTTGAGCACCAATGCGCATTGCGTTTTGTACTGCGCGCTTCATAGCACGACGGAACATAACACGACGCTCTAACTGCTGAGCTATAGAGTCAGCGACGAGCTTAGCGTCTAATTCAGGCTTACGGATCTCAGCGATGTTGATTTGAGCAGTAGTACCAGTGATTTTAGACACATAGGCACGTAATACTTCAACGTCTTCACCTTTCTTACCAATCACAATACCTGGACGGGCAGTGTGAATAGTAACGCGGATGCTCTTCGCTGGGCGTTCAATAACAATCTTAGATACTGATGCGGCTTTTAACTTTTCAGTTAAATATTGACGCACTTCCCAGTCGCTGTTCAGATTATTTGCATAGTCTGACTTATCTGCGTACCAGGTAGAGATCCAAGGCTTAGTGATACCCAGACGGATACCATTAGGATGTACTTTCTGTCCCATTGCTCTCTTCTCCTAGCGATCTGCTACAACCACAGTAATGTGACTGGTACGCTTCATGATACGATCAGCGCGGCCTTTAGCACGTGGCAAGATGCGCTTCATTGTTGGGCCTTCATCTACGAAGACGGCTCCAACTTTAAGCTCATCAATGTCAGCACCTTCGTTGTGTTCGGCGTTTGCGATAGCTGAGTCAAGTACTTTTTTAACTAGTACGGCGGCTTTCTTGGGGCTGAATGTCAAAATCTCGAGCGCCTTAGAAACAGGCAATCCACGAATTTGATCAGCAACTAGACGGGCCTTCTGCGCAGACGTACGAGCAAAACGATGTTTAGCTAAAACTTCCATCTTATTCCTCCCGTATTAACGCTTCTTCGCTTTCTTATCTGCGACATGGCCGCGATAAGTGCGAGTTGGTGAAAATTCACCAAGCTTGTGACCGATCATTTCGTCAGTTACGAACACAGGTACGTGCTGACGACCATTATGGACAGCGATGGTCAACCCAATCATATTAGGGATGATCATTGAGCGACGAGACCAAGTCTTAATTGGCTTTTTGTCTCCCGCTTCCATCGCTTTCTCTACCTTCTTCAGCAAGTGCAGGTCAATGAAGGGACCTTTCTTGAGAGAACGTGGCATGGCGAATCCTCTTAACTATTTATTACGACGACGTACGATGTACTTGTCAGTGCGCTTGTTGCTACGAGTTTTATAACCCTTAGTCGGCACACCCCATGGACTCACTGGATGACGTCCACCAGAAGTACGGCCTTCACCACCACCATGTGGATGGTCTACTGGGTTCATTGCAACACCTCGAACTGTAGGGCGTATGCCTCTCCAGCGCGTAGCACCTGCTTTACCTAACTGGCGTAGCATGTGCTCGGAATTACCAACTTCACCAAATGTTGCGCGGCAATCTACTGGAACTTTACGCATTTCGCCAGAGCGAAGACGTAGAGTTGCATAAGCACCATCACGCGCAACAACTTGTACATAAGCACCAGCTGAACGTGCGATCTGAGCGCCTTTACCAGGCTTCATTTCAACAGCGTGTACAACACTACCTACTGGAATGTTGCGTAACGGTCTAGCGTTACCAGTCTTGATTTCTGCATCCAAGCCAGATTGGATTGGGTCGCCAGCTTTCATGCCTTTTGCAGCAAGAATATAACGACGCTCACCATCTGCATACAGTACTAACGCGATGTGCGCTGTACGGTTTGGATCGTATTCAAGACGTTCAACTTTCGCAGGAATACCATCTTTGTTGCGTTTAAAGTCAACAATACGATAGTGCTGCTTATGTCCACCACCTATGTGGCGAACAGTGATACGGCCAGTATTGTTACGGCCACCACTTTTAGTTTTTTTCGCCAACAGGCCAGCAAAAGGTTTACCCTTATGCAGGTCCGTATTCACCACTTTAACTACGTGGCGACGACCTGGAGAGGTTGGCTTACACTTAATAACTGCCATGATAATTCTCCTTTGCTTATTCAGCGCCGCCGACGAAATCAATGTCAGCACCAGCAGCTAAAGTAACATAGGCTTTTTTCCAATCGATGCGACGACCAACTCGGCCACCAGTACGTTTGGTTTTGCCTTTATTAACTAAAGTGCGAACCGAATTAACTTCAACTTCAAATAGCTTCGCTACTGCAGCTTTAATCTCTGCTTTAGTTGCATCGATGGCTACGCGGAAGACTACAGTGTTGTTTTTCTCAGCAAGCACAGTACTCTTTTCAGAGATATGTGGACCAAGAATAACTTTTAGCAAACGTTCTTCGCGGATCATGCTAGCATCTCCTCGATTTGCTTCACTGCGTCAGCAGTAACAAGAACAGTGTTGAACGCAATTAGACTCACTGGGTCAAGACCCGCTACGTCACGAACGTCAACTTTGTATAAGTTGCGAGCTGCTAAGAATAAATTCTCATCAACTTCAGCAGTAACAATTAGAACGTCTTCTAAGTTCATTGCTTTTAATTTAGCTTTCAGCTCTTGTGTTTTAGGAGCTTCGACACCAAATGATTCAACAACAACCAGACGATCTTGACGTACCAATTCAGAAAATATGCTCTTAAGAGCACCACGGTACATCTTCTTGTTAACTTTTTGGCTATGATCTTGTGTTTTAGCAGCGAAAGTTACGCCACCGCCACGCCAGATTGGGCCTTTAACACTACCGGCACGAGCGCGGCCAGTGCCTTTCTGACGCCAAGGCTTTTTGCCTGAGCCAGTTACTTCTGCACGAGTCTTTTGGGCACGAGTGCCCTGACGCGCGTTTGCAGCATACGCTACAACTACCTGATGAACCAGTGCCTCGTTAAAGTCACGGCCGAAGGTAGTTTCGGAAACTTCAAGAGCGCTCTGGGCGTCTTTCAATACCAATTCCATTACTATCTCCTCAGACCTTAAGCTTTAACTGCTGGCTTGATAATCAAGTCACCATTGGTAGCGCCTGGAACTGCGCCGCGTACTAATAACAAGTTACGTTCTGCATCAACACGTACAACGTGTAGATTTTGAGTCGTTACTTGCTCAGCACCCATATGGCCTGACATTTTCTTGCCTTTGAATACACGACCAGGCGTTTGGTTCTGACCGATAGAACCATTCGAACGGTGTGCCAAAGAGTTACCGTGAGTCATATCTTGAGTACGGAAGTTCCAACGCTTAACACCGCCTTGGAAGCCTTTACCCTTTGATTGACCGGTAACATCTACTTTCACTGTCTCAGCGAAAATATCAACATTAATTTCAGCACCAACTTCAATGCCTTCGCCTTCACCATCTGCTAAACGCATTTCCCATAAACCACGACCGGCTTCGACGCCGCCCTTGGCAAAGTGACCTGCTTCTGCTTTAGTGATGCGATTGGCTTTTTTGGTACCAGTAGTTACTTGAAGTGCACGATAACCGTCTGTTTCTAAAGTTTTCACTTGAGTAACACGATTGCCTGCAATTTCAATTACTGTTACAGGGATTGACGTACCATCTTCAGTGAAGATGCGAGTCATACCCACTTTACGACCAATAAGACCGATAGCCATCTCTCAAACCTCTTCTAAGGATCTCAATTAACCTAAGCTAATCTGAACGTCGACACCAGCCGCAAGATCTAAACGCATTAATGCGTCTACAGTCTTTTCTGTTGGCTCTACGATGTCAACTAAACGCTTGTGGGTACGAATTTCGTACTGATCACGAGCATCTTTATTAACGTGCGGAGAGATCAAAACGGTATAACGCTCTTTGCGAGTAGGTAGTGGAATAGGTCCACGTACCTGCGCGCCTGTACGCTTAGCAGTTTCAACGATTTCCGCTGTAGACTGATCAATTAAACGATGATCAAAGCCTTTCAAGCGGATACGGATTCTTTGGTTCTGCATTGACCAGAGCTCCTAAAATGGACATATAAAAAATCACCCTCTAGCTTCTTCCTAATGGAAAAGCAGAGCGAGATGATTTAACCGTTCGACTCCCAATCGGAGTCGCTGTGAAAATGATTAACCATACTGGTTAGTCATTATAATTTACGCTGCACTAGTCAGCGAGGGGGCAAGTATACAGAACTTTTATCGGAGATCAAGCCCATTGTGTAAATAGTCTTCAGAAAGTTGTTTTACAATCAATTGCTGAGTATTCACTACACATCCTGGGTCAATACCACCAATGATTGTCAGTTTCTAAAAATAAAAAAGGAAGCCGAGGCTTCCTTTTTCAGTGTTCACTAAAGTCGCTATTACGCGATAATTTTAGCTACAACACCTG
>NZ_JBEOPP010000087.1:0-14552 GCF_040310185.1 Shewanella sp. T24-MNA-CIBAN-0130
AGTGATTTATTACCTTGGCATGCCGATCTAAAAGCTTGATGATATCGGGCTCCACCGCTTAATTGACCGCTTACGATATTAAGCCAAACTCTGATCTTCCAGAACATATTCAAGCACTATTTAATGAAGCTAGAGAAATTGCAGAACTTTCACCGAAAGGTGCGGCTGCTTTACTGAGGCTATGTATCCAGCACCTTTGCAAGGAACTAGGTGAGAGTGGTAAAAAGATAGATAAAGATATTGCTAGCTTGGTTAGTAAAGGGCTTAACCCTTTAGTTCAAAAAGCACTGGATGTTGTTCGAGTAGTAGGTAATGAAGCGGTTCATCCGGGAGAGATTAATTTAGATGATGATAAAGGAATCGCTATTAAGCTTTTTGGTTTAGTTAATTTAATTTCAGAGCAGATGATTTCACATCCTAAACACGTTGAAGCTTTGTATGGTGACTTACCTGAAGATAAGTTAAAAGGCATTGAACAGCGAAATAACAAAGCGCTGGAAACAAAATAAAGCACGTAACAATAGCTTTAAAGTGTTACTAAAACAGTTGGTTAGGTTTCGTTGCACTCCACATTAAAACCAACTATTTAGTCCGCTTAGCGCGGCGTTGAACCAAGCCGCTGCGCGGAGCCAAATGAGGACTCAATCGCGTATATTATCCTCATTGAATCAGCCAAGCTTAAAGATGTATGATAGGAAAATACGATGAAAAGGAATTTCAATGAAAAACTTACCCACTACTCGATATCAATTGACTCACAACTGCTCTGTAGCCCAGAGCCAGCATCAAAAAAAGCAAATCCTTATAGCATAAAGCGTACCAATTAACCTGGACTCGGCAACAACCAAGTCCAACAAGTGATTTGTGCCATGCAAACGGTGCAACGCACAAATACTAAAACGTTATGTGGCAAGGAACATCGAACAACATGGGTGATGAATTTAAGCTCTGGATATTTGGGCTATATGCTGTAATTATTTTATTTGGGATGGGCGGTGCGGTCTGGACCGTAAAAAGAAGAAATGAGAAAATAAATAACCTACAACAGGATTTGAAAAGCAAAATTAAAAATGATTTTGAGTTAACTTCACAAGATATTACTTTAATAGGGAGTGCATATGATTTGTCTGCGTCCAGTTCAAGGTTAGCACTCTATCGTGTTTATAAAGATATCGATAAAAAAGATGATTTTAAAAAACTCAAAACTTTAGTTGAGCAACTTCAAAAAGATGAACCTTTTGATACAATGCCAGATGAAGTAAAACCTTCTTTATCACGAATCTCTAATTTAGCCTCGGATTCCCCCGTGGACTCTGATAAGCATATACTTACACCAATTACGAATATACTAACTAAATATCAAGATTTACTTGAAGAACAGAAGAAGACTAAAAAACAAGCCAGTATTGCGTATACACTCACCGTTGCTAGTTTTTTTGTAGGTGCTATAAGTTTGTATTATGCTTTTGTAAGTCCATCGGCAAAAGATATTGCTGCTGAACTTATTCAAATAGAAGAAACAAATTCACATAACAACAAGCCAATTAAGCCGGACTAAAAACAGTTTGCTGTTTTCGTTCCTCAAGCATTTTAGCCAACTGTAATTCTCCGCTTATTGCGGCCTTGAACTAAGCCACTGTGCGGAGCCAAATTAGTGCTCAATCGAGTATGTTATCTTCATTGAATCAGCAGGTTACCTTCACTTAAATATTACAAGGACTTATAAATTGGATTATAAAAAGAGATTAGAAGAAGCTTTTTCTAAAACAAAAAACCTTGATTTTACAATAGATATTCCGCTATTTCCTTTAAAAGTAGTCATTCCGAAAGAAATTAAAAAACATATTTTTCAGTTATGTACGGATGCATTAAACCATTATGGCTATGTCAGTTCTTCTGAACTTGCTGCTAAGTGTACACCTGTACATTTAATGATTCAAAGCCACCTGAAATCAAATCTAAACATAGATAGTTGTATCACAATCGGTGACCTATATTGGGATGATTACATTTACTGTGAAATGACTGGTGATAGTATAAAAAAAGAACTTGAAAACCCAAAAGTACACGAGACAATAAAAGCGCATGTATGGTTAACACTTCTTGATGGTACTATTCTAGATTGTACCGCCCAGGCACATTTAGATTTATTACAAGATCGCGGTGTGCACCCAGCACATGAATGTATAATGCTAGTTGAACCAAATAAGTCCGAAGATGCTAAGTCTGGTTACCACAGACCGTTTCTTTTAGGTACAGACTTTTTAACGAAGACAGGAATGGTACGGGTAGGCTACTTATAATCTCAATTCACTAAATTTAGCATAATGTTATTCAGCGTGTTAAAGCGCTATTGCCCTATTCTTATTTGCAGCAAATCACTTAACCGATAACTTTTAAATCTAGTTTTGAAAAATATCGGTTTTACATATCACGAAAACCCAAACACCTCACGCCATATGTGGCGTAAAACACGCCATATATGGCGTGTTTGCGGCCCTTGAAACAGGGTATATTTAGATATGCTTGATACGACTACGTAACTGGCTTTGCTTCTTCTCTGGTTCCTCTTTGCGTTCACTCTCGTTACATCCTCGCCGTTGGGCTCCTTTATAGGATCCCATTTTTTTGCTCGCTATTTGGTGAACACATGATCCGCAAAAAGGTGTATATCGCCGGGCCTATGTCTAGTTTGCCAGATTGCAATCGCCACGCATTTAACTTAGCTGCACAAGTGCAAAAGTCGTTAACCAAAGCTAAAAGTGCCACCAACCTAATAAGATTACACTTTAGACATTAGAAAACCTTATTATGAAAATAACGTAAGTTGTAATTGTAGAGTTGATGGTTTGACCGGATTAATAAAATTTATGTATTGTTTTTAGACACAAAAAAGCCTGTAAACATATGATGTATACAGGCTTTTCTATTTTAGATTTGGTCGGTATGAGGAGATTTGAACTCCTGACCCCTGACACCCCATGACAGTGCGCTACCGGGCTGCGCTACATACCGAATTTTTTGCTAGTGTTTCACAATGTTAATGCGTCCAATATTCATCTTCAGCTAGATTTGCAAAACATCACTTAGTTAGTCTATTAGCTTTGGGGTGACTAAGTGAATAAGCACTTTATCAACTGTAATTAACTAGTGCAAGTAGTTAATTATCAGCCATTTATCAATTGATTATAAAACATCCATTTGCTGAAAAGCCTAGATTACTCACTATCGAAATATACCATTAAGATTAAGGATCTGGTCGATAATGAAGGGGCTATAGATTGTGAATGCGACCACTGAGGTTATTGCACACACAATCAATAGTGTTAACTATTGATTGAAGAGCCTGCGACCTTCGCGCATCACTTGGATCAATTCTGGCGCACTCAACTTTTTATCCAAGCGTTTGCTATAGTCTAAATCGTAAATGCGGTATTTGCCGAAACGATCTAATACGGTTATCTCTGATTTTTGATAAATGGCAAAGCGGCGGCTGTCGCCAATATATACCCAGGTTTCATTGTTGGGCTCAAGTAAACCGCGGCCTGAGCTGTAATCTGTGCTTGGGTTCGTGCAGCCTAAAACATGGCTAAGCAAGGTTGGCGCGATGCCATAATGGCTGGTGCGGTAGTTGATTTTATTACTGTGACTATTTGGCCAATGAATAATAAGTGGCACGTTGACATTATCTGGCGATAAATTACTGCGAGCATCATTAGTGTTGCTGGTAAATACTTGGCCGTAAGTGCCGGTGATCAGCACGACGGTATCATCACTGACGTTATCGAGTAGAGTAGCCAGCTGTTGGTCAATAAAGTTAAGTGATTGACGATATTGATTAAACAACACTTTTTGTGCCGGCTTTAATGCCACGTGAGGTTTAACGGTTTGTATGCCTAGAAAACCTACGGGGGTGTCGTAGTCTTTTGGTGCAGTAAGGTTCACTAGGGTAAACCACGGTTGTGTTTGGTTAAGTTGCCATACATTTACTGCATTAATAGTGTTGATGTCGGCATCGGCGCTGCCATTTCTACCTTCACTGGTGTGCATGTGTATATCGTTAAACATGGCACTATTGGCAATATATTCATCACTTTTAGGCGCAAACATGGCCAATTGATAGCCTTGCTGCGTAAGAATGTTGGTTAAGATCGGGCTGGTGCTATCAAACTCTTTGCGATCGCTATAATTGCCTTGTAAACCATACATTAAGGTAAACATGCTGGTTTCAAAGTCAATGCCACCAGTATAATGATCCATAAAGCGCTGATTTTGATTACGGTATTGACTTAAAAACGGCATGGTGACATTGTCGACCATGTCTGCACGAAGGCTGTCTATGCTAATGACAAGAATATTTGGCTGGCTGTCTACAGTACATTGCATCGGGCTGATGGGATAGCTCAAATTGCGTGATTTAGTATTGCGATATTCAGTTGACCGCATGCTGCTGTCAATGCCATGGTTTTCCATAAATGATCGTGCTGTTGCAGGGTATGACACTGGGTATGCATCGTCAAAACGGGTGATTTCGGTTATGTTTGTAGCATCGGCCCAAATATGCAATAAATGGCTGCTGACAAAGCAGATACCAACAAACAGTACGACTTTGTTGCCCCATTGTTTTTTCTGAATTTTGTCGATGCGTTTCCACAAAAAATTGGCAACCGTGAGTTCAACAACCACAATAACGATAGGGGTAACAATGTATGAGGTACTGTGTAATAGGGCGTTGAGGTCTTGCCAGGCTAAATCGAAGGCAAAGGGGCTTAAGTGGATGCCGTAGTCATCATAAATAATAGTGTCATATAGCAGAGCATATAATCCAATTGAGGCGATAAATGCAGCAAAACCGCGTAAAATTTTAGAATAAGGAAGCAATAAGGTAATCGGGAAGATAAAAATTAAGTAAACGATAAAGGCTAAAAACGTAAAGTGACCAATGGTACTGATGGCAAGATATGACCAACCAATAACGGATTCTGGGTAGCCCACACTGCCAATATATCGAGCGCCAATTAACATCGCCAATATGCCATTAAAGAAGGCAAACCAGTGACCCCAATTAACTAAGCGTGACACTTTATCACGCGTCATTTGCTGCTTTTTACGCTCGATCATGTTAACTCGTATTCCTGCATTATTATCAAAGACTATTCTCAGTGTAACTGATTGTTAGCCTTAGCGATAAAAATTTATTGAGTCGATTACTTAACCGACTGTGTTAAGGCTTTGGCAAATTGCTCCGCGACTTTTTGACGTGATTCACCTGGGACTTTTTGCTCGAGTAAATGCGTCACGCAGTTACCTAATACCATTAGGCTTAAATCGGTGGGGGCTTGATGCTTAGCGAGAACTGCAAGCAGCTCGCTGATAAGTGCTTCAACTTGAGTGTTTGTATATTTAGATTGAATTGCCATAGTCAGAAAACGTCAATAAAGAATGAATTAGCTGCACATAATAACGGATTTAGTCGTCGCTCGCCTCAAGTTTTATTCGGTCTATGTAAGGAATATCGTAAACCCTGTTCGATTTACACGCTTGGTCTGATATCATTCTTTCATAAATTATCATCTGCGACAGACTAGGATTAACAAGGCTTATGAGCATTAGGATTGAGCAAGCAATTATTCACGAAATCTCTCAAGACAGTCAGGGGGAAATGCGCTGTCGTTTACGCCCGCAACCGTTGTTTAATACTCACGCTGTTGAAACCATGTTAGAAGAGTTACATCAAACCTTTACGGGTAAAGCGGGTAAGGGGTTTGGTTTTTTTGGTACCAGTGGTGATGATGGCGAAGCCAATGATGCTTTTTCTAATGCTCTGACAGGATATCGCAGTAGCGATTTAGGCTTTGTTGAATTTAGTGGCCAAGCGAGCCAATTGTTACAGCAAGAACTGGCCAAGTACGATTTTAGCCAAGGCGGTTTTTTATTGATGTCTTGCTACACCAGCATGACGAGCGATTATTTGTTTGTGGCGCTATTAAGCGCGAAGTCGTCGATGACGGTGTTAGATGATATGGAATTGTCGCAAAACAACCATTTAGATTTAAACAATATTCAACTAGCCGCGCGAATTGATTTAACCGAGTGGCAGGCAGATAAAAGCTCTCGTAAGTATATTTCGTTTATTCGTGGCCGCGCGGGCCGTAAAGTGGCTGACTTCTTTTTAGATTTTATGGGCTGTGTCGAAGGCGTTAACATCAAAGCGCAAAACAAAACCTTGATCCATGCGGTTGAAGATTTTGTGTCGGGCAGTGAGTTAACCAAAGATGAACGCCAAGAGTGTCGCAATAAAGTGTTTGAATATTGTTCTGAACGAGCGGATTCAGGGGATGCGATTGAAGTAAAAGATTTAGCCGACGAGTTAGCCGACACGGGTATGGATTCATTTTACGATTTTGCTTGTGGCGGCAGTTATGAGTTAGATGATGAGTTTCCGGCAGATAAAGCCAGTTTACGTAGCTTGAAGAAGTTTTCAGGTACCGGCGGCGGGGTGACATTGAGTTTTGATAGTGGGCATTTAGGTGAGCGGGTTATTTATGACCCGATATCTGACACTCTTTTGATTAAAGGTGTGCCGGCCAATTTGAAAGACCAATTGGATCGTCGTTTAAAAGGCGATTAATTTAATTTTAACCGGTTATATGTTGTTTATGTGTTTTAATCGCGCCCTATTTGGGCGCTTTTTTATGAGCGAATATACTGACACCAAGTCATGTAAGTCTAACTCGGGTTATGTTTTTTTGAATGTGCGAGCAACTGAGGCTGATGTTGGGTATGTTAGGTATTACTTCACGAGTGATGTTTCCGTTGAGTGGTGCGATGCGTTACGCTAATGAGTAGTAAAAAGTATGCCAACTATTTACATCAATACACTTAACCGTAACGCTGGATAAGCGTTGAGGTTACTTATAGTTAGACAGTGTAAGTCAGTCTGAACTCATCACTGTGATATTAGAATTTATATAACTGCTTATATAAGTGGTACGATTTTTGGCGCTATTGAACATTTTACTTTTCATTCATTGGTAGTTGGGTAAACTAGCGCCACTTTTTGAGTGTTTATGTTTGTTATGCTTTGTATGGCCTAACAGACTTTGGGGGAGCGATGATCACTGCATACGCCTATCAAAATAGAGAATTAATCACCACCGAATTGAAGGTTGGCGATAAAGTGCCCGAGTCGACCTTGTGGTTAGATTTATTAAAACCCGACGACGAAGAGCGCAAATGGTTGAGATTATTTTCTGCTGAAGAAGTCCCTGATGAAGAAGATATAAATGAAATTGAAGCCTCAGCGCGTTTTTATCAGAACAAAGATGGCTTACATATTAACTCGTTGTTTCCACAGCGAGTGAGTTCAGATGTACGTGCTGTGAACGTGTCATTCAACTTGCGTGAACGTTTCTTGCTGACATTACGTGAAGAAGATGTGGGTCTTATCCGTTTATTACGTAATTACTTACGTTTAGGCCGCTTGGATATTACGACTCCACAGGGGTTATTGTTAGAGTTGTTTAATTTAAAAGTAGATTATCTATCTGACTTAATTGAAGACGTGTACAGCGTATTAGAAAATGTCGGCGAGCAAGTGTTTAATGACGAAGAGCTTGATGACGTGTTTAAACTAATCATCTTGCAAGAAGATTCTAACGGTAAAATTCGGTTAAGTTTATTGGATACTCAGCGTTCACTTCGTTATATGCAACGTTATTACCGAGACAGTTTATCGGATGAAAATTTAAAAGATATTCGTGAGATGTTATCGGATATTGAATCATTGATGCCACACAGTCAGTTTATTTTCGACAAGTTACAGTTCTTGCTGGACGCGGCTATGGGCTTCAGTGGTTTGCAACAAAACAAAATTATTAAGATATTTTCGGTATCGGCAGTGGTGTTTCTTCCTCCTACATTGATTGCTAGCAGTTATGGGATGAACTTTCATATTATGCCTGAACTCGATTGGCGATTTGGCTATCCGATGGCGGTCGCATTAATGCTTGCCAGCGCGGCGGGAACGTATTTTTTCTTTAAACGAAAAGGTTGGTTATAGCAGCAATCTATCTGACAAGATTAACGCCATCAATTGTTGTCAGTTGATGGTTTTTTTACACCCAAAAATAACGGAAGTGGGTATTAGTTATCTGAACTGACCTTAAGACCATTATTGTTTAATTGGACTCAATAACCCAAAAAAGCCACGACTTACTTCAACATTATGGTGGTGTCATATTGATCTTTCATTGTTAGATAAGGGCCTGACGGAAAGCAGTAATACGTAACCTCAACTCAGAATAGATGCTGAAATAGGCTGTTTTATAACCGTTTATAATTCCACGTTGAGGTTATTTAGTTTGCAACGTTGAAATGAGCCAGTGATTAACAAAAACAGCGTTATTTCTCTAGCCCACTAGTTTTGGCCAATACCTACGCTAATTTTTTCTCTAGGATTTAAGTATTTATGGACTTTTTCAGGTAATGCTGCGGCAGGTAGACTGCGGACAATACTCAGGCCTTCATCTTGTAAGCTAATGATTGGGGCTAAATCTTTAGGTACCAGTTGATCGTAAACCACAATATTAGGGCACAACAGCTTCTGTAAATTTACCGACATAACCATCGCAAATTGGCCACTGGATAACTCAATAATACTGCCAGGCGGGTAAACACCTAATATTTTGATTAGTTTACTAATGTATTCAGTATTTAATTTACTTTTATAATTTTTATACAACAACCCCAAGGCGATACTGGGCGTTTTCCCCTTGATTTGGTTGGTTCCATTACACAGGTTGTCGTATTCATTAACCACCGCGATCAACTGTGACAGCTTGTCTAACTTGTCGGCTTTGAGCCCTTGTGGGTAGCCACTGCCATCTAAAAACTCGTGGTGATTAGCGATTAACGGTCTGGCTTCATCCGGAAAACTGTCAGCCAGTTTTAACAAGTTAATACCCATCAGCGGATGTTGTTTTATAAAATTTTGTTCAGGTGTGGTTAGCGCCAGTCGTTTATTGAGGATATTGCTGGGTACTTTTAATTTACCTATATCGTGAAATAACCCACCAATACCAATAATTTCAACTTCTTCGCGGCTCCAGCCTAGCTCTTTTGCGGTTAACATACTTAACATGGCGACGTTGAGTGAATGGTGATAAATATGCTCATCATTTTTAGCATCGCCCATTAAATGCAAGGCTAAATTGTCGCTATTAAGTAGCATGTTGGTCATGTTGCTGATGAGGTCTTTCACTTCACTGACCGCATTGAGTGGCCGGCTACTGATTTTAGAGACCATTGAACGCATCATCGACACTGAGCGATTAAATTGTTGTTCGGTTTTCTTTAAATCTCGTTTGAGCTTTTGTTGCTCATCTATTTTGGCCGACTTCTGGCTGATCATTTGTTCTTTTAGTGCGTTTAGGGCCTGCTCGTCGGGTTTTGGGATGTTGGCATTCTGGGACGTTACAGGTTCAACATCACTCTTTTCGGGATCAAAAAAAACATCTTTTAGACCTAAGCCTTTGATAAGTTCGATTTGTGCCGCGTCTTTAATTTTAAAACTGCTAAACAGGAAAGGGTGGTCTTTCCAGGAAATCGGCAAGCGGATAAAGGTGCCAACTTGTAATTGTTCAACAGAGATTTTTTGGTTTTTTTTCATATTCAATCGATAGTTACTTTGAAGAACAATGAGCTATGTTATGCATTGCCCTTTACAGGCACTTAAATTGCGTGGCAGCATACTACTATAAATTTATTAACAATAGTTACTCCCTATGGATTTTATTGAAGTATATCCCAATGCGATAAGTAATGATTTATGCGATCGCTTAATTGCGGCATTTGAAACGCATCCGAGTGTGGGTCCTGGCCATACAGGTGCTGGTGTCGATACCGAAAAAAAACGCAGCCGTGATTTAATGTTAGATGCTTGTGATGATTTAGCCGAATTAAAAAACGAACTATTAGCGGCGACGTTTACTCACATCAGCAACTATTTTACTCAGTATTCATTAACTTTAATGGGGTCGGTGTCAGTGCAAGTGACTGATGAAAACGGTCAACCACAAACCTTAACACCTGATAATTTTGCGGCATTGGGTCAACCAAGGGCGGCGGCGTTAACTAAGTACCTGTATCGCAGTGGTACCATCAATGTGCAGCATTATCAGCAAGGTGTAGGTGGCTATCCACATTGGCATTCAGAGCAGTTTCCACAGAAGGGCCATAATGAAGCACTTCATCGGGTGGTGTTATATATGTTTTATCTCAATGATGTGGAAGAGGGGGGTGAAACGGAGTTTTACTATCAGCAACGAAAAATAAGCCCTAAAAAAGGCACCATGGTGATAGCACCTGCCGGTTTTACTCATAGTCATCGTGGTAATGTTCCCATTAGCAATGATAAGTATATTGCCACTTCGTGGGTGATGTTTAATCGTGCCGAGCAGCTTTATGCGCCATTAAGTTAGCGATTACTGTCGGGTAAAGCGAGTGATAGCATTATATGCTTAGGTGCTTATACGGTTAGTTGCTTAGTTGCTTAGTTGCTTAGGCTTATACGGTTAGCGCCACTTGCACTTGATTACCCAGAGTTGATAACGGCACTGGTAAGTGATGTGACAAAATAGGATCCTCTTTAATGACTACTATACGCATAATTGATCCTTGTTGAACCGTCACTATTTTGAAATTTGTTGTTTTGATATTAGCTGACAAGTTGATCTGGTTGAGTATTGAACAGGCTTATAGTGGCCTTTATATAGCGTTTTGTTGCGAGAGTGACAATAACCAGCGTTATTTTAACTGCTATTTTTGCTCATGTTTGTCACATTGAATTCGCTTTTCGATGTAATCAAGGATCAGGTACGGTAGAATAGCCGCATTGATAAAATACCTTCCAAGATTGAAATGAAACTAACACACTTATTATCAGCAAGTTTTTTAAGCTTATTTTCGACGTTTGCATTAAGTGCAACCTTTACCTTTACTGCTATACCCGATGAAGATGAAAGTCAGCTTCGGACTCGGTTTGATAAAGTGGCCGTTTATTTGTCTGAGCAATTGGGCGTGGACGTTAAGTATATCCCGGTAAAGTCTTACTCCGCTGCGGTAACTGCTTTTCGTAATAATCAGGTACAACTTGCATGGTTTGGCGGTTTATCTGGTGTGCAGGCGCGCCGCTTAGTGCCCGGTTCAGAGGCGATAGCACAAGGATTTGAAGATCAGTCTTTCAAGAGTTATTTGATAGCTCATCATTCTACTGACATTACCCGTTCAGATAATTTCCCTTTACTCAATGATTATACCTTTACATTTGGCTCTAAAGATTCAACTTCAGGGCGTTTAATGCCGCAGTATTTTATTGAGCGCAACTTAGATAAGCCGATTGAAAAGATTTTCAAACGTATTGGCTTCTCGGGTGATCATAGTCGTACCATTAGCCAAGTTGAAGCCGGTGTATACCAAGTGGGTGCGGTTAATTATAAAGTGTGGGACACAGCCGTTGAAAAAGGTGAGGTTGATACCAGCAAAGTTAAGGTGATTTGGGAAAGCCCTAGCTATCCAGATTATCAATGGACTGTCCGTGCTGGTGTAGATAATGCCTTTGGTGAAGGTTTTAAAGAAAAGTTAACCCAAGTATTAATTGGGATGACGGATAAGGATTTATTAGCCAGCTTTCCGCGTCAATCGTTTGTACCTGCCCAAAACAAGGACTATGAACCAATTGAGCGTGTCGCGAAAACAATCGGAATGCTTGATTAATGTTGTCGTTGACCGATGTTGATTTAGGTTATAGCCAGAAAATTATTTTACCTAAGGTTAACTTGTCATTTAAGGCAAATGAGCATGTGGCCATTTTAGGCCCTTCTGGCGTGGGTAAAACCACGCTGTTGCATTACTTATATCAACAACTGTCTGAGCAAACGTGTTTGTGTTCTCAAGCACAAGGGCTGGTTGATAATTTATCGATATATCATAATGTGTTTATTGGTGGGTTAGCGCGTTATTCTCGTTGGTATAATTTGGCTAATTTGCTGTTGCCGTTTAGCAAACCACAACAACAAATAGCCGTTCTTTGTCAGCAATTAGAGTTAGCGGTGCCGCTGCAACAAAAAGTCAGCGAATTGTCGGGCGGCCAACGTCAACGTGTGGCATTAGCCAGATCGTTATTTCAACAACAAACTATATTTATGGGTGATGAGCCCTTTTCTGCGTTAGACCCATTAATGGGCTTACGATTATTAAGCTTGATTAAGCAAACACATCAGAGTGTGATTTGTGTGTTGCATGATGCCGAATTAGCGTTAGCACATTTTGACCGTATTATCGTGATCAGCGATGGCAAAGTGGCCCTAGATGATAAAGCCGATCAATTATCTCTGGCTTATTTGTCTCAGCATTACGCATTATCTGATGTACCAAAACATGATGTGGCATAAATATGAGCATGTCGATGTTGCTAAGCACATTTTTTATAACCGACTTTTTATCATTCTGTAACAGCCTCTTCTATTATGCCTAAAACCATGACTTTTAGTGGCCGCTCTTTTGTGGGTCACTGGCAGAAAATCACTGTGTTACTTTTATTGATGGTAGCTGTGTGTTGGTTTTTTGCCGATACAGAAATCATTGCGCTCGAACCTTGGACTGAGCTTGGGCGTATGATGCAAGGCTTTATTCATCCCGACTTTTTTGCGACAGAGTATTTGCTTGATGCTCTGTGGCAAACCATCAGTTTTGCGCTGCTTGGGATCACGATTGGGTTGCTATTGGGGTTTCCACTGGCATTGTGGTATCAACATCCTTTGATTGCGGCAATGTGTGCATTTATCCGTGCTATTCATGAGATATTTTGGGCGTTGATATTTTTACAAATATTTGGTCTTTCAGCCATTACCGGCATTTTAGCCATTGCGCTTCCTTATGCTGCTACGTTTGCCCGTGTGTTTGCTGATATTTTACAACAAGCGCCAATGCATACCTTATTTTCTCTGCCTAAGGGCACCGATAAACTGTCGGCATTTATATATGGTCGCTGGATGCACATGTATCCGCAGATTGTCGATTATATCCGGTACCGTTTTGAATGTGCGCTTCGCAGTAGTGCGGTATTAGGTTTTATTGGCATGCCGACACTAGGCTTTTATTTAGAATCGGCTTTTCGCCAAGGGCATTATCAGCAAGGCGGTGCGTTATTAATCTTATTTGTGCTATTGATTGGAAGTATACGTTTCTGGGCTAAGCCGTTTATGCTTTGGCTGTATTTACCGCTTGCGGTATATTTCTTACCCCCCATACCGGTTATCGACTCGCAACTTATTTGGCGTTTTATCAGTGTTGATGTTTTACCGCCTATGCTGCAAGGGCAAGCCTTCTTAAGCTGGTTTACACCTGATAACCTGTCGAAGGTATTTGACTGGAGTTATAACTTAATAAGCCAGCAAGTCATTCCTGGGATGATTGCTACCTTAGTACTGGCTTTTTGTGCCTTAGGGCTAACTCATATATTGACCATGATATTACTGCCTTTAAACACTCGATTAATGATGCCCAAAGCGGTTATTCTGCTCATGCGTGCTGTGAATTTAATATTACGTTCGCTGCCAGAATATTTGTTGGCCTTTGTGTTTATGATGTTATTAGGACCTTCGATGTTGCCAGCGATTATCGCGTTGGCATTGCATAATAGTGGCCTAATGGTCTTTTTAATGGCGCGCCAAGCTGACAAGGTTAGTGTGCCGCTCACTTATCAGCCAAGGGTTGACCAATATAGTTATCTGGTTATTCCTACTATATACCCCCATTTTATGGGATTGTTGTTTTACCGTTTTGAAGTGATTATCCGTGAAACCGCTATTTTAGGTATGCTTGGCGTGATGACGTTAGGTTTTTATGTGGACAGTAATTTTTCTGAAATTCGCTTTAGTGGAGCCTTGTTATTATTGGTTTTCACTGCGGGGCTAAATGTCGTAGTGGATTATCTGGCGCGTAGATTATTGCGTTATCCTCAAAATCGTATACAGGCTTGCTAAAATCATTCCATGATGAAGCCGATTGGCTTGATGTTGTCATCGCTAACAACTGATGAATGTGCGAGTAAAGTAGCGAATGCTTAACTCGTTTACTCATTAGACGTGAGATGTCATCTGCTTGTGCAAGTTATATCGACAATATGATGTTCAAAATTGGCTAATAATTTGATGGAGAATATTATTAGCAATGGTGACGGCAACGGCAATAAAAATAACCCCTACAAGTAAATCAATAATGCTGTTGGCTGCAAGTAATTTCTGCTGTACCCGAGGTTTAGATAAAATGAGCGCTAATAAACTAAACCATGCTAATGACAAGATAAATAATAATATTGTCGCGGCTACTTTTGTCGAGTCATTGACTTGCGGCGTAATCAATACTGAAAATAAGGTAATAAAAAAGATCAGCGCTTTAGGATTCAGTAGGTTGGTATATACTCAAGTGAATTCAAACTGCAGGTTTTAATTTCTGAAAGTTATCATTAATTGTATCACCGAGCGTGTCAG
>NZ_JBEOPP010000088.1:0-14032 GCF_040310185.1 Shewanella sp. T24-MNA-CIBAN-0130
TGGCTCCCCAGACTGGACTCGAACCAGTGACATACGGATTAACAGTCCGCCGTTCTACCAACTGAACTACTGGGGAAGCGTTTTTAGCAATGTATTGCCGAGAACGGAGCGCATAGTAAAACGCTCTGGTAACTGAGTCAACTCGAGTTATAAAAAAAAACGCATTTATGTGCCTAATTGGTTACCAAACACACATCGTGAACGACTTTTGGGCATTTATGTCGATTTTTGAACAATGAAAAGAAAATTAATCACTTACTCTTAAAATTCATTCTTAAGGTGATAACGACGATATTCTGCTGGGGCGCTTATATTTGGTGTCTATGACTGGGTGTTTACGTTGACCTTTTTCAGATATGTTTTGCAAGACGAACGTGTTTATATCCGTTTTCGTTAATAAACTGATTTCGTTTTCGACACTTTTTTTGGAAAGTGCCAGTTAATCATATTGAGTCGACGAAGACCTTGGATGAATAGAGCCATAGAGCCTTGTCATGGCGTATGCTTTCTTATTGCAAGGAGTTTGATACCACAGGTCATATTATAAATATATCGTCGACAGACTTGATGAGGGCCTTTGTGATGTCATTGCGAAAGAGAGAGTCGGACGTGACTGCCAGGTGAGGCGGGGTTATTCGAGTATTGGTATTATCTCAAAAGCCATTGCATGGACGTTGCCAATGATGACAAGCGAGATGGGTCGGGTGATAGTTGTTGAATGAATATTTGAGCTGGCGAGATATGATCGCAATGTTGATCGACCTTCAATGCATTGTTAAGCTATCAGTTAACTAATGATTTAAAATAACAGCTGAACTATTGTCGCTATCTTTCGTATAAATGTGCAAATGTAATTAAATTTCATCACAACTTTCTTACGCTCTGATGAAATTCATTTGGGCGCTACCCCGCAGCAGTATTGAGCTTTCTTGACTTATCCACTAAATCTGTGGATAAACTTGTGGACTTCTACTGTAAATGAGCGGCAATCCCTTGTAGTACTTGAGTCGGACTTAAATTGGTACAATTAATTGGCGATAATTTAAGTTGTTTTTAATCAGTGACATAAAAAAAGCAACTTCTTTTTTTGCTCACTGTTCTGTCAGTTGCAAAATTGTAATCTCTTTGTCATATAGATTGTGTATTAAATTGAGCTTTAGCCTGATTTTTCGGCGTATTAGCGACCTTTCTACCTGATCTAATGATGTTGTTTATTACTTTCATTAAATGACGTTTATTCTGTCATATTGAGGGAGTATCTGACTGATAATGATCTTATATCGCAATAAGATCATCTCACAATATTTTAGCTGCGAGGCCAAGGTTTTTCAGTCAAGGGTTTATCAATGCCCATGCTTATCGATGTAAGTTACCGCTAATACCGTACGATTATGTATCGCCATTTCCCCGTGTTTAGGTATATGATCATCGGTTCAATAGAATAGGAAACCGTGTTGTGTCAGAGTCAGTATTTTCCCTAGAGTCCAAGTTCGAACCCGCGGGCGATCAACCTACAGCGATAAAAAAATTAGTGGATGGCCTAGCATCAGGTGTTGCGAGTCAAACGTTATTAGGCGTAACAGGATCAGGCAAAACTTACACCATAGCCAATGTCATCAAGCAAATGGGCAGGCCCACCATTATTATGGCGCCCAACAAAACCCTTGCGGCGCAACTTTATGGTGAAATGAAAGAGTTTTTCCCACATAACGCCGTTGAATACTTTGTGTCTTACTACGATTACTATCAACCAGAAGCTTATGTACCCGCTTCTAATACCTTTATTGAAAAAGATGCATCGGTTAATGCTCACATTGAGCAAATGCGTTTATCGGCCACTAAAGCGTTATTAGAGCGTAAAGACGTGGTACTTATTGCCTCTGTGTCCGCTATCTATGGTTTGGGTGATCCCGACTCCTACATGAAAATGCTATTGCATTTACGCCAGGGTGATTTTATCGGGCAACGTGACATTCTCATCCGACTCAGTGAATTACAATACAAACGCAATGACATTGAATTAAAACGCGGCACATATCGTGTTCGCGGTGAAGTAATAGACATTTTTCCAGCAGAATCTGAACGAGAAGCGATTCGAATTGAATTATTTGACGACGAAATAGAACGCTTAAGCGAATTTGATCCCTTGACCGGACAGATTAATAAGCGAATAGTTCGCACCACAATTTATCCAAAAACACATTACGTGACTCCGCGAGAAAAAATTATTGCGGCGACTGAAGAAATTAAACAAGAGTTACGGGAACGTCGTCAATATTTACTCGATAACAATAAACTGATTGAGGCTCAGCGGATCACTGAGCGCGTTCAATACGACATTGAAATGATGGTCGAGTTAGGTTATTGCTCAGGGATTGAAAACTACTCGCGTTATTTATCAGGCCGATCCACTGGCGAGGGCCCGCCAACCTTATTAGACTATTTGCCGGCAGACGGCTTACTTATCATCGATGAGTCACATGTGACGGTGCCGCAAATTGGGGCCATGTATAAAGGCGATAGAAGCCGAAAAATGAACTTAGTGGAGTATGGGTTTCGATTACCATCAGCATTAGATAATCGGCCGCTTATGTTTGAAGAATTTGAGCGGTTAATGCCGCAAACCATTTTTGTTTCGGCGACACCCAGCTTATATGAACTTGAAAAAAGTTCCGGCGAGATAGCTGAGCAGGTTGTAAGGCCAACAGGATTGCTCGATCCTGTGCTTGAAGTTCGCCCTGTGGGAATTCAAGTTGACGATCTCTTGTCTGAGATCCACAAACGCGTGGCGGTCAATGAACGTGTGTTGGTCACCACATTAACCAAACGGATGTCAGAAGATCTCAGCGAATATCTTGACGAACATGGAGTGAAGGTGCGTTATCTGCATTCTGATATTGATACCGTTGAGCGAGTTGAGATTATTCGTGATTTACGTCTAGGGCATTTTGACGTGCTGATCGGAATCAACTTATTACGTGAAGGTCTGGATCTGCCTGAAGTCTCATTAGTGTGCATTTTAGATGCAGATAAAGAAGGCTTTTTACGTTCAGAACGCTCACTTATACAGACCATAGGTCGCGCTGCCCGAAATGTTAACGGTAAAGTCATTTTATATGCGGATCGCATCACCAACTCCATGGCTAAAGCCATGGATGAAACTGATCGTCGCCGTGAAAAACAACACCAACACAACATTGACAATGGCATAGTACCGCGAGGGGTAGTGAAAAGTATCACAGATGTGATGGATGTGGGTGGTACTAACTTCAGCAAAGGTACCCGTAAAAATCACTCTAAATATGCCGAAGTGGCAGAAGAGCGAGCGAAATACACCAGCATTGCCGATTTGAGTCATCAAATTGATAAACTGGAAAAACAAATGCATGAACATGCTAAGAACTTAGAGTTTGAGCAAGCTGCGGCCGTGCGTGATGACGTCAAACATTTACGCGATCTCATCATTGTAAATAGTTAATACATTCAGCTGAAACCAAACGGCCACATTATCAATGTCAAGATGTCTAAATCTGGCCGAGGGAGTTAACCAGATGAGATTATGCTTCAGTTAATTGATTAACTTCGTTTCGGTTTGCATTAGTGGTGGCGCACGTAATACCGTGACTATTATTGAAAGCCAACATTTAGTGGGTACAAAAAGTCAGCAATTTGCTGACTTTTTTTGTTTTATTTATCTTATTTGGCGGAAAAAAATCGAGATCTGAGCGAAGCGTTAGTCGCGGGATAATTCAGAGAGCATTCATATTGTTAATATTTAGATCGCTATCTATGAGCCATATCTAACGGTTCATTTACTCACTGAACACCTACCCAGATTGATTTTATTATTAATGAAATAGCATGAACAACAAAGCCTTATCAGAACAGCTGTGGGTATAAGCTTTACTCGTGGCATTTATGTTAAGTTCATTTATGTTAAGTTCATTCATGGCCATCACCTTGTGACGCCCGCATTAAGATAGGGATAGTCAATGTGGTGAGTAGAAAGGCGATAGCAAGAGGGTAAATATCAAAATAACAGGTCAAACAGTCAATAAAAAACGCGCCAATTGGCGCGTTTATGCAGTTTTATATTATCGAGATAATTAGAAACTGGCTGATCGAGGTGCGCGTGGGAATGGGATAACATCACGAATGTTATTAACGCCAGTCACATAGGAGACTAAACGCTCAAAACCTAAACCAAAACCTGAATGAGGTACGGTGCCGTAACGGCGAAGGTCACGGTACCACCAGTAATCTTCTTGGCTTAAGTCCATTTCAGCTAAACGTGCATCTAATACATCTAAACGCTCTTCACGTTGCGCGCCACCGATGATTTCACCGATACCTGGAGCAAGTACGTCCATCGCTGCAACGGTCTTACCGTCATCATTTAAGCGCATGTAGAAAGCTTTAATGTCTTTAGGGTAGTTTTTAACGACTACCGGTGCTTTAAAGTGCTCTTCTGCTAAATAACGTTCGTGTTCAGACTGTAAATCGATGCCCCATTCGACTGCGAAATCAAACTTTTTACCGCAGTTTTTCAAAATCTCTACCGCATCAGTGTAATCCACTTGCGCGAAATCGCTGCTGACGAATGCCTGCAAACGATCAATAACCGTTTTATCGACACGCTCGTTAAAGAAGGTTAAATCATCCATGCGTTCTTCAAGTACTGCTTTAAAAGCGAACTTAAGCATTTTTTCTGCTAATTCAGCAGCATCGTCTAAGGTTGCAAACGCCACTTCTGGCTCGACCATCCAAAACTCTGCAAGGTGGCGAGTGGTGTTTGAGTTTTCAGCACGGAACGTTGGGCCAAAAGTATACACTTTAGATAATGCACAGGCATACGTTTCGGCGTTCAACTGGCCCGATACGGTTAAGAATGCTTCTTTACCGAAGAAGTCTTTGTCGTAATCAACTTTACCGGCTTCAGTACGCGGCAAGTTTTCCATGTCTAATGTCGACACGCGGAACATCTCACCGGCACCTTCACAGTCAGAAGCCGTGATTAAAGGAGTTGATACCCAAATAAAGCCTTCTTGATGATAGAAACGATGGATAGCTTGGGATAAACAGTTACGTACACGGGCAACTGCACCAATAATGTTAGTGCGAGGACGTAAATGGGCAAGTTCACGTAAATGCTCAATAGAGTGGCGTTTAGCCGACATTGGGTAAGTATCTGGATCGTCAACAAAACCTGTGACCACGATTTCAGATACTTGTAGTTCAAATGCTTGACCGGCACCAGGAGAGGCAACCACTTCACCGGTCATGATAACCGAGCAGCCAGCAGTCAATTTCAATACATCGTCATTGTAATTGGCTAGGCTATTTGGCACGACACCTTGAATAGGGTCGAAACATGAACCGTCATACACGGCCAAGAAAGAGATCCCCGCTTTTGAATCACGACGAGTTCTGACCCAACCACGGACAGTGACTTGTGAACCAATGGCGTGTTCAGCTTTAAATACAGAAGCGACAGATGCAATGCTCATTGTTGCTTAATTCTCCAACATAACGAATATAAATATAAATTTGGCGTTTATCTTACCTTGCTGGTGACTTTTCTCAAGCTGAAAACGCTATTCTATGGTGAATATTGTGATACTTTTGACTAAGTCGGTTAAATATTTGGCGAATTAGCCTTTTATTATCTCGTCAACCAAGGAATAGGGCATGTCTCGTTTAGGTATTATACAAGTGGTGTTGACCATCTTTTCGTTATTAGGCTGGAGTTTAGCCATTTATGCATTGATTATTTTTGGCGAAGCCAGACCAGATCGCGCGGTAGGGTACTTTTTGAGTAAAGGGGTATTGGTGCGATTACATTGGGACCCCGAATTAACCATAAAATTGGAATATCTTATTTGGTGGTGTGCTGGGATCAGTTTTCTCAATCTACTGGTTAACTTTTATGCCAAAACCACGACGCGGATTGGTTTTTGGGTCAATATACCCTTGTTGTTGTTGGTATCACTGTCAGCGGGTTTGTATATTCGTTACTTAGTGTAAATCCACTTATGTATGCTGAGCTTATTAATAGCTCGAAGCTGAATTGATTTTGAAAATAAATCGGTTTTTGGTGCAAACCGTCCATGCACTGTTGTTAATTTACTTCTATATGACGGCACAATAAGTCAATTATTGCTGCTGTTACACCCCAAATAAACTTGTCTTCAAATGGCATAAAGTGCACTTGATAATATGCGCCATGGCGGTAATGAAACATTTTATGACGGTTACTCTGCTCAATAAAAAAACTCAAGGGTACTGAGAAACAATCATCAACTTCACCAGGGTCGATCACCAGTTCAAAGGGCTGTTTGACTAAGGCCACGACAGGGGTGATCTCAAAACCGGTAAAGGTTTTATGGGCAGGGAACAGACCTAAAATATCAACATTTTCTGGGGATAAACCAATTTCTTCGTGTGCTTCACGCAGTGCGGTATGAATAATATTAATATCACCAGGTTCAACTTTGCCGCCTGGGAAGCTAATTTGCCCAGGATGGTGACGTAAATGCATCGGACGTCGGGTTAACATAAGATGCAGTTGTTGCTCTATTTCAATCACAGGGATTAATACCGCTGCTTGGCGGCCAAGATACGATTGGGGCGCAGAAGTAATGGTAGAACGCAGGCGATGCAAGTTATAGCGCAGGGTGAATTCGTGTTTGTTCATTGATATTGGGTATTTCCAATTGTTGGCTCTACGTTAGCTGACATTCGGTATTCGCGTCACTCAATAACCAACAACGCACCGCATATGACCTCAAACAAGCCTATTGTAAGTCTCTATTGTTTCAGCAATTAGAGTAACCATGATCAATCTTAGCAGTGACAACGCCAAGCTAACAGACATTAATAAGATGATTTAACCCTGTTGAGTCCATTGTCGACTTATTGAAGCACATAATATTGGCATGGCTTGAGTTATTAGACGGCAACGTTATGGTGACTTTTCGATGTCAGCATCATAGCCATCAGTATCGAAATAATGACTCGATTAGCTGCGCTATTTTGAGGCATATCACCCATGAGACAGATTAATTAACTGCACTATTTTGTGTATATTGCACCATTAGTGCTCAATAAATAATGTTAAAACAACTGTATTAAATAAACGTTTTAATAGTGACTGTTTAGGATAAGCGATTGATTTAAAATAAAGAGCTCTATTATTTTATTGTCATTAATCTGTATTGTATTTGTTATAATTAACTGGCATGGTAACTGCTGGAATAAATGCAGTTAATTATCACGAGGAAGACAAATATGGGACTGGAGAAGTTGCTGTATTTGCAAGGTGTTGGGGCAGAATTTATCGATTTTTTCGGTAATCTTGTTCATATACCTACTAAGGACAGGCAGGGCATTTTAACCACAATGTTGTTGCCGTCATCTCTTCATCAACACGATCATCTTCACGGAGATAATGATTCTGGCCAGCAGCCATTTGACATGAAGGCTTTTACACAACAACAATTATCAGCGCAACCGATAGCCGCGAGAATCGAGCAACTTGATGTGCTACCTTGGTTGATGCCGCTGCATCAATTCCAATGGTGTGCTATCGATAAACCTCATATTGATATCTATCTGCCAGAGCATTATTCATTTGCCTTTGCAGTGACCGTCAGCGGTGAAAACGTTGACACTATTATTGTTAACGCTGACGTGAGTGATTGTGTTATCACTGGCGAGTATTATATTAACGGCCAGCGCTATTGCCAATATCGATTATTGCTTGATAAATCAAACCTGCATCTAGGCTACTACCAGGCTAGCTTAGCGTTTTTAAATGATCCTGCCCGTACAGAAACCTTACACGGACAATTGATGGTTGCGCCCGCAATGGCTTATCAAGGGCGTTTAGCGCAGAAATCAACAAGCAGTAAACAATCTTGGGGGTTGAACGCTCAACTGTATGCATTACGTAATGATGCTCAATGGGGTATCGGCGATTTTGGTAATTTAGCCGAACTTATTGATTACGCGGCTCAGGCCGGTGCTGATTTTATTCTGCTTAATCCATTACATGCTTTAGACATCAGCCAGCCAAATAACCCCAGTCCATACAGCCCAACAGATCGCCGTCGGTTAAATCCCTTGTACATTCAAATTGAAGCCGTTTATGAGTATAAAGCGTTGAATGGGGAGTTATCATCACAGAAATGGCAACAAAAAAAGCGCGCACTTAATCACGCTCATCTCATTAATTATGAGGAGGTTCAAAGTCTTAAATACGCTGCTTTTGAGAAGTTGTATCAAATATTTAACTATCAACACGTTAAGCTAGAAACCCCTAGGTTCAAAGCTTATCTGGCATTTTTGGCGCAGGATAGAGTGGCGTTGATGCAATTTGTTGATACAGAAATGAAGTTAGCATCAAAAAATTTCACACAAGATGCAGGCTTTTATTTGTATCTGCAGTTTATCGCCAATGAGCAATTACAAGCTTGTCAGTTAAATGCCAAACAGTGTGGCATGAGTATTGGATTGATCCGTGATTTGGCCGTAGGTGCGGTGAGTCAGGGCGCAGAAGTTAGCGCCAATGTGGATTTATTTTGTGATAACGCCAGCATTGGTGCGCCGCCAGATCCATTTGCCGAACAAGGTCAAAATTGGGGCTTAACGCCATTCGACCCGGTAAAATTAAAGCAGGATAATTTTTGTCATTTTATTCAATTGGTTCGCAGCAATATGCAAAATTGCGGGGCATTGAGAATTGATCATGTCATGGGGCTACTGCGTTTATGGTGGTGGCCGCTGGATGAAGAACTAGGTCAAGGGAGCTATGTCTATTACCCGCTTGAAACCTTATTAGCGATTGTTTGCCTGGAAAGTCAACGTGCTCGTTGCATCGTCATTGGTGAGGATTTAGGCATAGTGCCACCCGAAATTGTGTCACTTTTACACGATGCGGGCATTTTATCTAACGAATTATTCTATTTCTGTAAAGATCATCATGGCTTTAAGGCGCCAAAAGACCACAAGTATCAAAGCTTGATGATGCTGGCTAATCATGATGTGCCGACGCTTGCAGCGTGGTGGACGGGTGCCGATTTACGGCTACGGCGTGAGCTAGAGTTGATTGAAACTGATGATAAGTTACAACAAATAATTGTCCAGCGTCAGCTTGAGAAGCAGCAGTTAGTCGATTTACTTATCCGCGAACAGGCGTTTGAGTTACCTACTTTGACAGTGTCAGTGGATCAATTGGACTTTGATAGTATTATGTTGGCTTGGATCCATGTGGCTGCGAAGGGCAATGCTCAATTATTCAGCGTCCAGTTGAGCGACTTAGTCGCCGATAAGCATGGGGTGAATATTCCAGGGACATGGAAAGAGTTTCCTAATTGGCAACGGCGATTACCATTATCAATTAAGCAAATGTCTCAAAGCCCTAAAGTACAGCAACGTCTCGATGCCATAAAGTTTGCTCGGCAAACTCGCAGTAACTATAGCGCTGCAGACACCTCTTCATCCGATAAACACGCCCAATAATGGATCATTGACTATGACTGTAGCGACCCCGTATTTTCATTCAGGAAGCGAAATTGCCTTATTAAATGGTGAATACACAGATGTGTTTTCATTGCTTGGAATGCACAGTATTAATGACGGTAAAGCACTGGTTGTTCGTTGCTTACTGCCAGGTGCGCTGAGTGTTGATGTATTGAGTGCTAAAGACCACCGTAAAGTGGCCAGCCTTGAGCATGTCAATGAACAAGGGTTATTTGCCGGTAAAATTGCTCGTAGAGTTAAGCCGTTTCAGTATTTATTGCGAGTCAAATATCCATTGTGTGAGCAGTTAATCATTGACCCATATCAATTTGATAGTGTATTGGATCCAGATGATGTGTACCTTTTTGGTGAAGGAAGCCAGCTGCAAACCTATCACTTTCAAGGGGCTAATTGGCGCCAGCATCATGGTGTCACGGGTGTCCATTTTTGTGTTTGGGCACCTAATGCGAAGCAAGTGGCGCTGATCGGTGATTTTAATTTATGGGACAAGAAACGCCATGTATTACGCCACCATCCAGGCAGTGGCTTGTGGGATATTTTTATTGCTGATGTTGAACCTGAACAACATTATAAATACGCAATTTGCGACATGCACGGCAATGAGATCATTAAATCCGATCCTTATGCGGTTGCGATGCAACCCTCACCACATAATGCGTCAAAAATTCCAAAACCAGAACACTATGACTGGCAAGATAGTGACTGGTTAACCGACCGAGCAAGCAGTCAGTCTCATGCACAACCGATGTCAATTTATGAAGTGCAATTAGCTTCATGGCGGCGAACGGGCGATGACGGCCAAGATTATACTGACTATACACAGTTAATTGCAGAGCTGGTGCCGTATGTTAAAGAAATGGGTTTTACTCATTTACAATTGATGCCCATCAGTGAGTATCCGTTTGACGGTTCTTGGGGGTATCAACCAGTGGGATTATTTGCCCCTACATACCGCTTTGGTGACGCGAATGGTCTTAAAGCGTTTATTGATGAGTGCCATCAACAAGGTATTGCCGTGTTGCTGGATTGGGTGCCAGCGCATTTTCCTCGCGACCCTCATGGACTTGTTAGGTTTGACGGCAGTTGCTTATATGAACATGAAGATCCACGCAAAGGTGAGCATCCCGACTGGGACACGTTAATTTATAATTATGGCCGCGCGGAAGTGCGCAGCTTTTTATACAGTAATGCCTATTACTGGCTAGACGAATTTCATTTTGATGGTTTGCGCCTTGATGCCGTGTCATCAATGCTATACCTCGATTACAGTCGCACTGCCGACCAATGGGTCCCCAATGAATTTGGCGGCCGCGAAAACCTGCACGCCATCAGTTTTTTACAAGAGTTAAATGCGCGCATGTACCAATCCTTTCCCGGGATTAATATGATTGCTGAGGAGTCCACGGCGTGGCCAGGCGTGACTCAAGCGACCAGTAATAACGGCTTAGGTTTTGGTTTTAAGTGGAATATGGGCTGGATGAACGACACGCTGCGTTACATCAGCAGCGATCCCCTTTTTCGACGCTATCACCATGGAGAACTGACATTTAGCTTAGTGTACGCTTTTACCGAGCAATTTATTTTGTCCCTTAGTCATGATGAAGTGGTACACGGTAAGGGATCGTTATTGCATAAAATCCCCGGTGATGATTGGCAGAAATTTGCCACCTTACGCGCTTATTACGGCTTTATGTGGTCGCATCCTGGCAAAAAACTGTTGTTCATGGGTAATGAGTTTGCACAACGCAGCGAGTGGAATCATGACCAGAGCCTCGACTGGCATTTATTAACCTATGCACCGCATCAAGGTGTGCAAGATTGGGTGCGCGATCTCAATCAATGTTATCAGCAATACCCTGCGTTATATCAACGCGATCACAATAGTGACGGTTTCCAATGGCTCGACGGTAATAATGCTGACAATAACATTTTAGTGTTTTGTCGTTTTGGCATCAATAAACAGCAGCCAGTGGTGATTGTGGTTAATATGTCGCCACAGGTTTATCACGACTTCAGGATTGGAGTTCCGACCGATCGAGATTATGTGGAGATCATCAACAGTGACCATCGTCATTATGGCGGCAGTCATGTGGTTAATGATGAGGCTTGTGAAACACAAGCTACGCCGTGGCAAGGCATGCCACAAAGTATCGTGATAACAGTGCCACCGTTAGGGTGCTGTTTCTGGGCCCCTGCGCTAGATGAGCTGGATGAACCAACAGCATAAATTGGCGCTCACATAATGGTTTCTACTTCACAAGGGTATGTTATGGATATGACCAGCGGTTATCCTTATCCACTCGGGGCGACACTTGACGATGACGGGGTTAATTTCTCGTTGTTCTCAGCGCACGCCACCAAAGTGGTGTTGTGTATCTTTGACCCCACGGGGCAAATTGAGGTGGCGCAATACATCATGCGCGACCAAACACGGCAAATTTGGCACTGCCATCTATCCGATGCTCAAGCGGGATTACTGTATGGTTACCGCGTTTTTGGACCGTATCAGCCCGAACTCGGTCATCGTTTTAATCATCATAAATTACTCCTCGACCCGTACGCGAAAAAGTTGGTGGGTACGCTGATATATCACTCTGCGCTTTATGGCTATGACATTGATGCTACTAAGGAGGATTTGTCGTTTGATACACAAGATAGCGCGCCATATTTACCCAAAGCACAGGTCATAGATTGTGGATTTGTTAAGGACATTCCGATTACACCCCTTAACATTAGTCTGGCTCGGAGCATTATATTTGAGGCCCACGTTAAGGGATTTACTCAACAACATCCTGATGTCAGCTTACAGCAACAAGGCACCTTTGCTGGGTTAGCAAGCCCGCAGATAGTTGATTATTTGCAAAATTTAGGCATCACCTGCGTTGAGTTATTACCGGTGCATGGTTTCTTTGATGAGCCTTTTTTGATTGAAAAAGGCCTCAATAACTATTGGGGCTATAATAGTATTGCGTTTATGGCGCCACATTCGGCTTATTTATCAGGACAGGGTGATATTGCCGAGTTTAGGCAAATGGTCTCCACTCTTCACTCTGCGGGGATTGAAGTGATCCTCGATGTGGTGTTTAACCATACCGCTGAAGGCAACCATTTAGGGCCAACTTACAGTTTTCGCGGTATCGACAATGCCAGTTACTACCGGTTATTGCCCAATGAAAAACGCTTTAACATTAATGATACTGGCTGTGGTAACACCTTTAACCTCAATCATCCCCAAGTGTTGATGTTAGTCATGGACTCATTGCGATATTGGGTTGAAGTCATGGGGGTAGACGGCTTTCGATTTGATTTGGCCAGTTGTCTCGGCCGAGAGGCCTATGGCTTTGATCCAGGCAGCGGCTTTTTTGATGCTATTACGCAAGATCCCGTGTTGTGCAAGGTGAAGTTGATTGCTGAGCCATGGGACATTGGCCCGGGGGGTTATCAGTTAGGTAATTATCCGGTGGCATTCAGTGAATGGAATGATCGTTACCGTGATGCTATGCGCCGTTTCTGGCGTGGTGACAGTGGCTTATTACCTGAGTTTGCCAAGCGATTTCATGGCTCGAGTGATTTTTTTGAACATAATGGTCGTGGACCCTCAGCCAGCATCAATTTTATCACCAGTCACGATGGCTTTAGTTTGCATGATTTGGTCAGCTACCGCGATCGTCACAATTTGGCAAATAGTGAAGATAACCGCGATGGTCATCAAGAAAACTGCAGCAGTAATTATGGCATTGAAGGCGAATGTGACGATGTGGTTATTAACGCCATTCGAGACCGACAAAAACGTAACTTATTAACCTGTTTATTGTTATCTCAGGGCGTACCTATGCTGTTGGCAGGTGATGAGTCCAGTCAAACACAGCAGGGCAATAACAATGCCTATTGCCAAGATAATCCTATTGGCTGGTTTGACTGGCAACAAATAGATTGGTCGTTAGTTAATTTCACCGCCCAGTTGATTAGCTTGCGAAAACGCTTCCCGATGTTGTGTCATCAAGCGTTTATTCATAAACCGGAAGCCTTATTTGATAACGGCTTAGCGTGGTTTAACCGCCAAGGTGAAGCAATGACAAAATCATATTGGTGTGAACATCATACCCGCACCTTAAGCGTGATTTTAATCGGCAATTTAGCTGATGCAGACGTTGGTGCTGTTGCGGAGAGTACAGAGGCGTTATTGCTGATGATTAATGCCGATGAGTTGCCACATACCTTTGCCCTGCCGCAATTACCCCATCTTCGATATTGGCATTGTTTATTACATACCCAAGACAGTGAGCCTGTTGTTGATGCCAGTCAACACGTTAGCTTAATGAGTCGCAGTTTAATGTTATTTCATACTGAATTTTCCAGGAGCAATTGATGACTACAGCGAAAGACAGTGAGCCTGTGGTTGATGCCAGTCAACGCGTTAGCTTAATGAGTCGCAGTTTAATGTTATTTCATACTGAATTTTCCAGGAGCAATTGATGACTACAGCGAAAGA
>NZ_JBEOPP010000089.1:0-13408 GCF_040310185.1 Shewanella sp. T24-MNA-CIBAN-0130
ATCGCAACGTGCTCTCAAACCAATTTATAGGATTAAGGGCCTACAAAGATAAGTCTTTGAGGCTACTGAAGTCTCACGGACTAGCAGGAATTAAGACGCTACAATCGTTAATCAAGGATCCACAAGCATGCTATTAAATTCGTGGGGATCCCTCAGGTTTTGAGTCAATTGATGTCGAGTAGTGGATAAGTTTTTCATTGAAGTTTCTCTTCATTTTAATTTCCTGTAACTAAAAAAGTAGAGGCGACAACAATCCTGACACAAGGGGGAGTTGTCTAATAATGAGTACTGGACTCTATGTAACCTGTGTCTTTAGCCATTCGATTGCTGTAACTAAGGTCATCGGTTTTGCAAAAAGATATCCCTGACCAATGTGGCATCCATGATGTAATAAAGTTTCCATTTGACCTTTTGTTTCAATACCCTCGGCTATTACAGAAAAACCGAATCTATTGGCAAGGTTAATAATAATATCAACGACACGGTAACTAGATTCTTCAGTTTCAATATTGGTTATAAACGACCGATCAATTTTTATTGATGTAGCCGCCAAACGAGTAATATGCGCCAGAGATGAGTAACCAGTTCCAAAATCATCTATGCTGATTTTAATTCCAATGTCTCTTAGCTGTAATAATATAGGATTTATTTCATCATAATCTAACATGGCTTGAGATTCTGTTATTTCAATTTCAAGTAATGATGGGTCTACTAGACCGTTTTCGACAGTAGAAATAATGTTGCCTATATATAGGGGGTCTTTAAGGTCGTCACAGGTTGTGTTGAACGAAATAGGAAGATCATAACCTAAATCACTGAATAAATTGGCTATTTCTACTGACTTTGTGAAAACAAAACTGTCTAATTGGGTAATTAAACCCGACTTTTCAGCGATAGGAATGAAAACAGATGGAGGGATATTAGTATTTTCTGATTCCCACCTCAATAATGCTTCAAAACCTATAACCTTCATATTAGTCATATTAATTTTAGGTTGAATGACTACAAATAAGTCACCTTTCTTGATAGCATCTCGTAGATCAAACATCATCATTGATTCAGATTTAATATCTTCAAGGTATTCAGGGGTATAATGTATTATTGATTTAGATTTTTCCCTTGCGATATGAAGCGAACTAAGCCCGAGGTATAAAACTTTCTCTGGCGGAAAATCAATAAGGAAATTCATATTCATGCGGACTATTGTCAATTCTAAAATATGTGGTACACCATGAATAACTACAGGTTTACTGACTAGTGATTTAAGTGCGCTTTCTGAGGGTGAATCCACTTTAGTACAAATGACTGCAAAAGTATCTATTTCAATTCTAGAGATTAAGTATTTATCTGAAAATATTTCTTTAATAGCATTATATAACCCCTTAATTAATTCATCTGCATGCTCTTCTCCAAAAGTAAGTACTCTCGACGTAAAGTGATTAACATCAAATATTAGCAATTCACTTTTACCTTTATTTTTTTTACTCATAGATTTTATCTCCCTATGTAACCAATTTCGGTTATGGATTTTTAACATAGGATCTTGATAAGCCAGCTGACTTAAACGATTGATTAGCGATATATTAGTAAAACCACTACTTATATTTTCACCAAATACTTTGAGTAAATTAATATGATAACTTGATAATGGATTTTTACTTTGAACGAGGATAATAAAGTATTCAGCAAGATTATTATCACCTTCAAAATACAGTGCTGAATGATATTCATCAAACTGGTGAGTCTGCGTTTCTAGTGCTTTAGAACTGATTTTACCAAAGATTTCTTGGATTTCTTTGTCAAAAGGCAGACCTATAAAATTAGTAGAATCTTCAGTCGCTGCAGTCACAGTTGCCACGGCTAATGAAGCATCATCTGAACAGCTTTTCTTCAGCTTTGAAATACATACAATGCCTTGAGGTGTCGTATCAATAACTCGTCCAATTTCAGTTAACACAGTATGCGTGAATGATGATATATCATAAAGGCTGTTAAGGCCTCTTGCTGCATCTACAATCATCTGTAAGCCTAAACACGCTTGCTTAAGATCTCGAAGGGATTCCCAAGTTCTAATATGAGCGGTTAATACGGTAATTAAAAGTTCAAACTGAACTTCAGATTTATTCCAATATTCATCAATGTCGTATTGCTCCATAACGGATTTACGGGAAGTAGAATCTGGTTTTTCGGTTAATAAGATTATTCTAACGGATGCGTTCCCTTGCACGTTCCTAATTGTGTCAACTAGACGTATTCCTGAATCATCGTTCTCCATAATAGCATCAAGTAAAATAACAGCTATATCTTCATGCTTTACTAACATTTCAGCAGCTTTTTCAGTAGAATTCACAGTCAAAATTTGTACAGGTCTTGATTGTATAACTAGGCCTCTTAATCCATGCAAAAGCGCCTGTTGGTAACTAAGATCGCCTTCAACGCTCAATATCTTCCACGGTAAAAAGCCAACTTTATTTTCCTTACATTGTTTATCCGTTCCCGTTTCTGGTGCGAATAAAAATTCTTTTTTTGTTGTCATATATGTAATCCATTAACTTATGATAAATTTAATATAGATTACTTTTTATTATTTTTCTAGCTAGCAGATTAATAGGTACTTGAAATACTCTTGTTTAGACTCTAGAACGCTACAGTGAACGAAAACATTTTATCCCCGAATACTCTAAATAAAATAACAACTAATGTATACAACAAACCACAAGAAACAAACCAAGATAACCAAAAAATCTAGTTAACCTATTCGTCATGTGAAAATCTAGTTATTAAACCTTATTTTAATTTACCGTTGTTATATATCCAGAATACAAACTGGTAATATTAACCTTTGACCTTATACTCTCATACAACTCACCACGCCCTACAAAAGTAAAATATATTTAACTTAAACCTGTTGATCCTCTCTACGCATAATTTATCTGCGATAAATCTGAAGCCATAATTAGATCAAATGCCATAGATGCTATGTAGGCCATAAGTAATGATATGCTAAAAGAGCATTATCTACAGTTATTCAAGAAGCTGACATTACCTTATCCCACAAAGAAAATTTCGTATAAACAAACACTATGATTCATTAGGAATATTTTAGTGGCTATTTGCAAATAAAAAAATCTCTGATATATTTAAGTGGTAATGTTAACAATTTGATGCCAAGTTGTTAACAAAGCGTCATAAACAGTCTCGATGTAGTAATACTTTGGCAAACATACTATTTTTTACAAGAATATAACTGATACCGGGTCAAGGAGCGTTATGCGTACAGGAGTTCATATTTACCCGCCAGTGCTGGGGATCCTTGGTAGTATTCTTTTATTATCACTTTCTCAAATTACCTTGGGGATCGCTATCAGTGCACTACTCTTAGTTGGGTTAGGCCTGCTCTCTGGCCATTGGGTAGAACAATCATTCAGCTCAATTAATGCACAACTTATCGTGCAGCAATCTCACACTACAACTGAAATTAATTCTAAGAAAATCATGAGCAATATAGACAAGCTCTGTGTCGAAGTATTCCCTATTTGGAGCCGTCAGATTGAAACAACCAGAGCGCACACAGAAATTGCAACAACAGATCTTGCCAATAATTTTAGCTGTTTAGTTGATCGTTTAAGTCACGTTTTTCCCATTCATGACGATTTAAGCAACGATAAGCATGAAAAAAATTCTATTGAGAGTACTTTTACTGCCGCAGAACAATCTCTTCACAGCGTAATAGCCTCACTGCAAGCCACTCAACACGATAGAGCAGCCATTTTAAATGAAGTTCGTATGCTGACCACCTACACTGATCAATTAAAAAATATGGCATCTGAAGTCGATGCTATCGCAGGGCAAACTAACTTGCTAGCTCTCAATGCCGCCATCGAAGCGGCTAGAGCTGGTGAAACAGGGAGAGGCTTTGCCGTAGTAGCCGATGAAGTGCGAAAACTGTCATCATTATCGAGCGAAACTGGTAAAAATATGACTAAAAAAGTCAATGTCATAAATGCTGCAGTCAATAGTGCATTTTCCTTGGCGGAAAAAGCCTCCGAAGATGATGATGGCATAATGGCGAGGGCCGAGCATACAATAAAAGAAGTCTTATCTAGCTTTTCAGCCACTGTCGATGATTTAGCTAAATCTAAACAAGCCATGCAACAAGAAGGACAGCATATACAACAAGAAATAGCTGAAATGTTGGTCTCTTTGCAATTTCAAGATAGGACTAGCCAGATTTTAACTCAAGTTAATAAAAGTATTGAAGAGCTAAGCCTGACCATCAATCAAGCACATAATAACCTACAAATCGGACAAGAATTTACCGATAAAGATCTCAACCATTGGTTAACTAAAATGGAAAAAGGCTACGCAATGCTCGAACAGCGAAAAAATCATGGCTCAGATAAAAAGCAACTTCATGTAACTGAAAATATTACTTTCTTTTAATGCTGAAAGCACTGAGAACATTAGTATCAAAATAATAATAAGGATGTGGGAGATACAATGGCTAAAACAATATTGATAGTGGATGATTCAGCAAGTTTAAGGCTAGTAGTGAGTATTGCGCTTAAAGGAGCTGGTTATAAAACAGTGGAAGCCTGTGATGGCGTCGATGCCCTCAAAAAGCTAGCCAGCAACCAAATTAACTTAATTATTAGCGACGTTAACATGCCAAACATGGATGGCATTAGCATGATAAAAGAAGTTAAAAAACTTTCAGCTCATAAGTTTACTCCTATCATAATGTTAACAACTGAATCTCAGACCGGAAAAAAATCTGAAGGGCAAGCTGCTGGCGCCAGAGCTTGGGTAGTTAAACCTTTTCAACCTCAACAAATGATTGTGGCTGTAGCCAAGTTAATTTAATTCTTATAATTTAATAACCCAAGGTTTCATTACATAAATACTTTACGACCCCAGTGTTAATTAAAAGGACTTAACCACCATGCTAACATTTGCACAAACAGAAAAAGGATGCATTGCTCGTATTGAAGGGCCAATGACGATAAACAATGCAATGGAATTAAAAAACCAATTTATTAGCGCCTTAAGAGCTAGTCAGGACCTAGAGTTAGATTTAGCTGCCGTCACGGATATTGATACTGCAGGATTACAACTCCTGATAATGGCAAAGCAACAACAAATTTTCGTCCAGCATAATCTTACCTTAATACATCACAGTAAAACTGTATTTGAAGCCTTTGAAATACTGGGTTTAGTCAGTTGGTTTAATGATCCTATCGTCATAACTCGACAGTAGAACGACAACAAGAGACTAAGCACTGTAATTAAGGAATAGGGATATTGCGATGGATGAGCTCGAACAAGTATTAGGTCTGTATATTTCAGAAAGTAGAGAACTGCTAGACGAAATGGAATCCCTGTTACTTAATCTAGAACAAGAAGAAGATAAGAATGAAAGCCTCAGTGGTATTTTTCGTGCAGCCCATACAATTAAAGGATCGGCAGGTATTTTTTCGCTTGATGACGTTGTCAACTTCACTCACGGAGTCGAAAGTTTACTCGATAAAATGCGTGACGGTAAAATCAAACCTAATACGGAGCTCACATCTTTACTTTTAAATTGTAAAGACCATATTAGTTTACTCATAGATAACGTCGAGCATAAAACTAGTCAGACCAAATATGATGAGCTTAATGGTAAAGCTCTACTACAAACCTTAACTACCATGGGTGAACTAGGTAGCACCGACACTACACAGGAACAGCCTATTGTCAGTACCCAAATAACGGCTACAGCTGCAGTCGAAAGAGTCAATAGTCCAGAAGTTACAAGTGATAATTGGCATATTTCAGTTCGTTACCATCCAGACTCTTTCCGTTTTGGTATGGATCCGTTAGCCATTTTACGTTATCTAGCTACGCTAGGTAAGATAGAGTCTATTACCACTTTATTTCCAAATTTCCCCAGTGCCTTTGAGATGGATCCAGAAACCTGCTATCTAGGTTATGAGATCAACTTCAATAGTCAAGCTGACAAACTAGAGATTGAAGGGGCATTTGAGTTTATTCGCGACGATAGCCAAGTCCATATCCTGCCCCCTAGCAGTTGTATCAGTGACTATATTGCACTTATTAAAGCGTTACCTGAGCAAGATTTTCAATTAGGTGAAATTTTAGTGCAATCAGGTTCATTAACCCCTAATGAACTTGAATACGCTTTGGGACTTCAAAGAGATCTGAAGAGTCAGTCAATTAATATGCCTCTCGGGTCTATCGTCGTCAATAATGGCTTAACACCTCAACCCGTATTGGAATCGGCCATCGTCAAGCAAAATCAAATCAGAGAAGTCAAAACGATAGAAATTCAGTCTATTAGGGTAGATGCCGAAAAATTGGATCAGCTAATTAACCTGGTCGGTGAGCTAGTTATTGCCGGAGCAAGTTCTAGCCTTCATTCCCAGCATTCTGGAGATCGCATCTTGATTGAGTCTTTCTCAATACTAACTCGCCTAGTAGAAGAAGTACGAGACGCTGCATTGCAGCTACGTATGGTGCAAATCGGCGTCACCTTTAACCGTTTTCAGCGGGTGGTTCGTGATGTTGCTAAAGAGTTAGGTAAGGATATTGAGCTCGTGATCACTGGGGCCGAAACAGAATTAGATAAAACCGTTGTTGAAAAGATTAGCGACCCATTAATGCACTTGGTCCGGAACTCTATGGATCATGGAATTGAAGCGCCTGATGTTCGCATGGAAAAACAAAAGCCTCCTAAAGGTCGACTTTGCCTTAATGCTTATCACGATTCGGGCATGATAGTGATTGAAGTATCAGATGATGGTGCTGGTCTGAATCATGAAAAAATCCTCAAAAAAGCTCAAGATAGAGGCCTAATTAAGGATGGTGAAGCTATTGATATTAAAGAAATTAATAACCTTATTTTCGAACCAGGTTTCTCGACTGCTGATGCCGTGACTAACTTATCAGGCCGCGGTGTGGGTATGGATGTCGTCAAACGTAATATAACCGCCCTTCGCGGCACCGTTGAGGTGCAAAGTGCCTTTGGAAAGGGGGCGATTTTTAGCATCCGCCTGCCTTTAACCTTAGCTACTATTGAAGGCTTTCTCGTCGAGATTGAAAATTCGTCCTTTGTTATACCGTTAAATATGGTGCTTGAGTGTGTTGAATTAAACGAAACAAACTCAGATATTAACGCTAACTGCCAGCAAAGTTACATTAACCTCAGAGGAGAAGTCCTGCCTTTTATCCGCCTAAGGCGGATGTTTAACTTAGGGGGGAATACCCCAAATCGTGAAAATGTCATCGTTGTCTCTTACCTTGGCAGTAAGGTCGGTTTAGCTGTCGATAAACTTGTGGGTGAATTTCAAACGGTGATTAAACCTCTAGGTAATATATTTAGCCATATACAAGGCATAAGCGGTTCAACTGTCTTAGGTAGCGGTGAAGTCGCCCTTATCCTTGACGTCCCAAGTTTAGTACAAAAAATACTCACAATAGAATCAGCCAAAGCCGTTTACAGCCAAGTTTGATTTAGGATTTCTTCACTTTAAGGAATATATGGATGTTTAATAACATGAAACTAAGCATGCGCCTCGGTGTCACCTTTGCGCTTTTAATTGTCCTTATGCTAATCATCATAGGAATAAGCCTGAAAGAGTTATCGATGGTTAATGGCATTACCTATCGTATAGTTACTGACGACTGGCGAAAGACAGTACTAGCTAATGAAATCATAGACTTAGCCAATGGAAATGTTAAAAACCGCTTAGAATTGCTCATTAATGACAGTCCAGAAGAACAAAAGCGCCTTCACGATGTACTAGCCAGCAATAAAATAAGTATAGATCAAAAAACCGCAGAACTTGATTTAATGATTAAGCTACCTGAAGGCAAGGCCAAAATGGCTGCACTCAAAGAGATGCGAGTTAATTTTCAGAACGAATTTAACACAGTGAATGGTCTCATTGAGAAAGGACTAAAGCTAGAAGCTATTGCTGTGATGCTCGATAAAGCAATGCCTATCCTTAATGCGTACTTAGCAGCAGCAGGTGAACTGGTCAATTTTCAAGGCTCTGTTTTAGAAGCGTCAAGTGACGTATCTCAGCAAAGCTATGAAGACGCTGTTTTAGCAATGGGAATTTCTGGAATATTTGTCTTCATTGTCGCTATCGGTGGCGCTGTTTTAGTTACTAAGTCTATTATAGGTCAACTCGGTGGCGAACCCAGCTACGTTACAGATGTAGTTAGCCGAATTGCCAAAGGCGACTTGCAAACTAAAGTCAATGTAGAACTTAACGACACGAGCAGCATGCTCTTTGCTGTCAATGTTATGGTGACTAAATTGTCTGACATCATCGCCAGTATACGCACCTCAGCGGATAACCTTTCAAGTGCTTCAGAGGAAGTATCGTCCACTGCACAGAGTATGAGTCAAGGAGCAAGTGAGCAGGCAGCAAGTGTAGAAGAAACATCTGCATCGATAGAGCAGATGTCAGCCTCAATTAGCCAGAATACCGAGAATGCCAAGGTGACTGATAGTATGTCATCAAAAGCTGCAAAGGAGGCTGATGAAGGCGGAATTGCAGTACAGAAAACTGTGAGCGCAATGAAATCAATTGCTGATAAAATAAGCATTATCGATGATATAGCCTACCAGACTAACCTATTAGCACTAAATGCTGCCATCGAGGCCGCTCGGGCTGGCGAGCATGGTAAAGGCTTTGCTGTCGTAGCAGCAGAAGTCAGGAAACTGGCAGAACGTAGCCAAGTTGCCGCACAGGAAATCGGAGGTGTTGCCACTAATAGTGTAGGCCTAGCAGAAAAGGCAGGTAAGTTACTGGATGAAATCGTTCCGTCTATCAAGAAAACTGCTGAGCTCGTCCAAGAGATTAGTGCTGCCTCGGAAGAACAATCCTCTGGAGCGGATCAAATTAACATAGCAATGGAGCAGCTTAGCCAAATTACTCAGCAAAGCGCTTCTGCATCTGAAGAGCTGGCTGCCACTGCTGAAGAGATGAGTAGCCAAGCAGAATTACTACAAGAGGTAATCAGCTTCTTTAAAGTCGATGTAGCCAATACGCCGAATACAATAAATAAAAGAATCCCCCCACAAAATCAAACTGAAACAGCTAAACCCCAGACCAAAACAAGAACGATAGCTAATAGTGAACTAAACTTTGTTCGTTTTTAGGAGGACATTATGAAATTTCCCAGTACAAAAACCAGCAACATGGAGCTTCCGGTCGAAGATGACAGACAATATCTGACCTTTAACCTAAAGGACGCGATGTATGCTATTGGAATCTTAAATATTAAGGAAATTTTAGAATATAGCAATGTTACCCCCGTCCCTATGATGCCCCATTTTATTAAGGGCGTAATTAATCTCAGAGGAGCCGTCGTGCCAGTTATCGATCTATCGGCTCGTTTTGGCAATAACCAGAATTGTATAGTAAAACGCACTTGTATCATTATTATTGAAGTGCTTAACGAAGAGGGAATGCAAGACATTGGTGTGATGGTCGATGCTGTGTCGGAGGTTATCGAGATAAGCCATAGTGATATAGTCCCTGCACCTGCATTCGGCGCACAAATAAGAGCCGATTTCATTCAAGGAATGGGTAAGATCAATGGTGATTTCGCGATTATTTTGCAAGTTGATAAAGTATTATCAGTAGAGGAGATCTCTATGATGAGTAACTTGGTCCACGAACAATCTACTGACACTAAACACGCCTTAGATCAAAGGATCATGTAAGGATTTTACCGGGATTAGCTGCATTTTCTAACCATAGCTAGTGAGCTTAAGCCAACTAGCTTGGTAGAAAATGGATCGCTGAGCTATGTTTGTTAACCTTGGTTTTATATATATGCCTTTATCGTCTCTATTGAAGCGACACCAGCTGTCAGTAAACAAGCTAGGAGTTCAAAAGTGAAGTCAGCTACCAATAAGCTAAAGACTGAGTGACTTGTAAAGTGACATACAGGATAGGTTTTAGGCTTACTTAAATCTTTTAGTCATTTTGGTACTACACATGATAGAGATATCGATGAAACGAAGTATATTCTCTCGGTCTGGCATGACCGTCCAGTATAAAGAATCCGCAACTATAAATAGCAAGAGGATTACACGCATTACGACAGTGCTATGCTGAAACTGACATGTAGTCATAGCTTATTTTAGGCGTTTTGGTTTCGAGGATAAATATGGATATTTTGCACCTCAGCGACAAAGAGTTTTCCCTATTCAAACACATGATTTACGATATTGCAGGTATCAATTTATCAGATAATAAAAAGGCTCTCGTCAAAAGCCGTCTGGCGAAACGGGTAAAATATTTTGGCCTTAATAGTTACCGTCAGTATTTTGATATGATACAAAATCAAACTCATAATGAATACCAAATCGCTATTGATTTGCTGACGACTCATGAAACTTTTTTCTTTCGTGAGCAAAAACACTTCGATTTCATAAAAGACATGATCATACCCACTTGGAATATGTGCCAACATCGTGTGTGGAGTGCTGCCAGCTCATCGGGAGAAGAAGCATTTTCACTTGCAATGGTGTTAGCCGAAAACTTAAGAAATAGAAATTGGGAGATTATCGGTACGGACATAAGTACGAAAATTTTAGAGCAAGCTCGTGGTGGCCATTATGCTATTGAAAGAAGCGGAAATATTCCAAAACACTATTTAAAGAAGTACTGCCTAAAAGGAGTAGGCCAAGAAGATGGGACCTTTATTATCTGCCCTGAGCTTAGAGGAAATGTGCAGTTTATTCATGCAAATTTAAAGAATAACTTAAGTCACCTAGGTAGTTTTGATATTATATTCCTTCGTAATGTACTAATTTACTTTGACGTAAAAACAAAGGAACAAATAGTATCTCAATTACTTAAGCAATTAAAACCCAACGGTTATTTTATCGTTGGGCACTCAGAAAGCCTAAGCGGAGTGGTCGATAACCTTAAAACCATTGTTCCTTCAGTGTATCAAAAACAATGAATACTTGCTCGGCTATGCCAACTATTAAACAAGTCACCCTACAACCAGGGGAGTTTCATTTCAGCCAAGGCCTGGTTAAAATAAATACCCTACTTGGCTCATGCGTTGCCATCACCCTGTGGCATCCTCAAAAGCATTTAGGGGGTATGTGTCACTATATGCTGCCTTGCAGTAGCCCATCAAAAAACCTGGAACTGGGATTTTTTGCTGATGGTGCTATTTTAATGTTTTTAAATGAAATTAAGAAACACCACACCCACCCACGGGACTATCAAGTAAAACTATTTGGTGGCAGCAATATGATTCATCAGCCCAATAGTAAACATCACTATTTCAATATAGCAGAAAAAAATATTACCGCGGGAATATCATTATTAGCTACACATGGATTTAACTTACAAAACATGGATTTAGGAGGGTCAGTTCACAGAAAAGTATCTTTAGAGTTATGGAATGGGGATGTATGGGTTAAACACGGTGATATTGAAGTGAGTAGAGAAACGCTATGAAAACAATAAAAGTGATGATAGTCGATGATTCAGCCATCGTTAGGCAAGTTCTACAAGCTGTACTAAACAAAGATCCTTGTATTGAAGTAATCAGTGCGGTCTCAGATCCTCTGTTTGCGATGACCCGTATGGCTATTCAATGGCCCGACGTCATAGTGCTTGATATTGAAATGCCTAGAATGGATGGTGTTACCTTCCTCAAAAAAATCATGGCTAAGCGCCCCACTCCCGTTGTGATCTGCTCAACACTAACAGATAAAGGGGCTGAGACAACAATGCAGGCCCTTTCGGCTGGAGCGGTTAGTATTGTGACTAAACCTAAAATTGGTCTGAAAAACTTTATTCAAGATGCTGCTAATGACATTACCAGTGCCGTAAAAGCTGCTGCTAAGGCAAATATGAGTAATATGTGTATGCCCAGGGCTGCAGTAAAAGTAAGGGAAAAACATGGCGTAGAAAATGTCATCCCAAGCGGTGCATCTGCCATGTCTAAAACCACTGAACATGTAGTTGCAATAGGAACATCAACCGGGGGGACTCAAGCTTTAGAGTTTATTTTAAAAGCCTTACCCACTAATTCTCCAGGTATTGTTATTGTCCAACATATGCCAGAAAAGTTTACAGCCACCTTTGCTGAGCGGCTCAATAACATTTGTGATATTCGTGTCAGAGAAGCTCGTCATCATGATCGGGTCTTATCTGGCCAAGCTCTCATTGCTCCAGGTGGAAAACATATGATGCTTAAACGCAGCGGCGCACAATATTTAGTCGAAATCATTGATGGACCCTTAGTCAATCGTCACAAGCCTTCGGTGGATGTATTGTTTAGATCGACAGCAAAATGCGCAGGTAAAAATGCCGTTGGTTTTATTTTAACGGGTATGGGAGATGATGGCGCAAGGGGGCTAAAAGATATGTGTGATGCTGGTGCATCGACTGTAGCTCAAGACGAACAATCTTGTGTCGTGTTTGGTATGCCTAAAGAAGCCATCGCATTAGGGGCCGCCAACAAGATATTATCTCTGAATCAAATCCCACAAGAAATTATGCGCTATGCTTATTTAAAGATCTAGAGTTTCTAACTTCAAAATTGTCAGGTGAACCGTAGGAGCTTAAACACCAAAGTGTTTCTGGATATCAGCCTGAACTGGCGGATAACCGTTCACTTTGCTGTAATAATAAATAAACGCGAGGTATTGGCCTTGCTTCACGTTAAATGCAGGGTTAATTTTTTTCTCTGACTGCCACACAGGCAGCTTAGAAAATTCATCAATGCTTGTGCTGCAATAATGTTTTGTTCACTGCCACACAGGCAGCTTAGAAATGATAAACTTCCGAAAAGCGTTGTAGTTTAGGTTCACTGCCACACAGGCAGCTTAGAAAGTGATTGTGGACACTAACACGCAACACCTCTGGTTCACTGCCACACAGGCAGCTTAGAAATTTTCTTTTCAACGCAGCAACGATAATCTATTGTTCACTGCCACACAGGCAGCTTAGAAACTGCCATCGCCACTATTTTCTGCTGATTTTAGGTTCACTGCCACACAGGCAGGTTAGAAAACAATCATACTGATTTTTAGAACCTGCTCGAAGTTCACTGCCACACAGGCAGCTTAGAAAAAATGGTGAAGAGTTAAACCAATAATGCACCCATTTACCACCAAGTCAAATTGTACCGATACTTGCTGATAAAGGGATATATATAGGGTCTGAATCGAGTATTTACAGAATATTAAAGAATAAAAAGCAGCTTCAGCATCGTTTAAAAAGCAAGTCTGCAAGAACGGTAATTAAGCCAAAGGCATTAACTGCAACCGGCCCCAATCAGGTGTATATACTCAAGTGAATTCAAACTGCAGTTTTTAATTTCTGAAAGTTATCATTAATTGTATCACCGAGTGTATCGGCAA